>CALKWO010000109.1 GCA_938003875.1 uncultured bacterium | reverse complement strand
TCTGCGTCTCTGCGGTGAAATCTTATGAGGAAGTTATTTAATTCTCATCGCTAAAAAGACCAGCGTGAAGAATAGCCAATCTCTGTTTTTTTAGAGAAAATGCTTTGCAAAAAGATATACTACTCTGTTATAATCTTTCCAAGACCTAAAACCTGAGCATGCAAAAAGGCTTGTTTATCGGGAAGGTTCGGAAGCGTATTATTCGGAGGAATGCCATGCAATATAAAGAAAAGAAAAAATTTCCTTTAAAAAATCTCATCTTTCAAAATTTCATCCAGTTTTCTTTGATACCTCTCCTTGTTTCTACATTTCTATTGCTCTTCTTGTATTTTGGAACAAATACATTCATTGCCACAGAAAATAAGGAAATTCTGATAAAAAAAGCGATGGAAGACACTTCCCATATTCTCTCTGGTCAGGTAAAATCCATCCATAACGAATTGAAGACCATAGCCAATCTTGCAGAAATTTTACAAACAGAAAACCAGCGTTTTTTTGCAAACACTGAATCTTTTTCCCTGCCATGGGACAAGCCCCTTTTTGATGTTGCCAGCAATGGTGTTTTTTATAAAAAGAACAACAATGGAGGCTCAAGCGTTTTTTATGCCAAAACAACAAAAATAGGAGAAAAAGAATACCAAAAGGCACTTAGAACAGAATGCTTTGATCCTTTGTATAAGGCCATGCTCCAGAGCAACTCCAACATTGTTGCGATATATTTCAATTCTTTCGACGATATGAACCGATACTATCCTTTCATTGATGAAGTATATAAGCAATTCGATCCCTGTTTAAACATGGAAGATTTTAATTTCTATTACATGGCGGATGAAAAAAACAACCCTAACAAAAAATCTGCCTGGACACCTGCTTATGTAGATCCAGCAGGAAAAGGCTGGATGGTTTCCTGCATTGTTCCAATCTATAAAGAAAATTTTTTAGAAGGCGTTACAGGAATCGATGTTACCATTGAAAAGATTGTAAAGAATATTTTAGGTTTGAAATTGCCCTGGGAAGCGCATGCCTTTCTTCTTGACAAAGATGGTATGATTCTGGCAATGCCAGAAAAGGTGGAAGAATATCTTAATTTAAAGGAATTAAAAGAATTTCAATATCAGGATGTTGTAAAAAAAGAAATCCTTAAGCCTGAAGAATATAATTTGCTAAAACATAAAGACGCTGAATTCTTGAAAAAGTTACAAAGTCTTTTAAAAGGAAGGGGCAGGGCAAAAACGATTGATATTGTCATGAAAAATAAAGAATTTCTCCTGGCCCATGATACAATATCGGAAACAGGATGGAATTTGCTCATCATGATCGAAAAAGAGGCTATATTCAGACCTATATACGAATGGGAAGAATTAACCCATAAGATTGGTTATACAATTTTGGCATCCATTTTATTTGTTATGGCTTTGTTTTCTCTGTATCTTCTGAGAAAAGCGCAAACGCTATCCAGAAAGATTTCCCATCCTATCGCTGATTTGACTCAGGCAACGGGAAATTTGGGCAAAAACCTTCAGAAAATTTCGCTGGAGGCTGTTGGTATAGAAGAAGTAGACAGGCTTTCTTATAATTTTAACCAGATGACGCAGGAATTGGAAACTCGAACCAAAGAATTGATAGAATCGCATACACGGGAAAAGATCAAGGAAAAAGAAGCTCAGGTAGCTTATAACGCTGGCCTTTTTGAATCGGCCAGTTCCTATCTCCATAATATTGGGAATTCTCTGGTGGGCATTGATGCTAAAATACTAAAAATAAAAAATATCATCCATTCTATGTCCAACTATTCAGAAATTTTTTATATACTAAAGCAATCGCATACAGAGTCTCTTAAGGAAGATAAGGAAGACAACACCCTTCCTCAAATAGAAAAATTTGAAAATATTTTAGTCAAAGAAGTTGTGCCTCGCTTGAGGCAATCCGTTGAAGAGATCAATAGTATCAAAGAGCGTATGGTGCTTACTATCAGGCACCAGCAGGATGCTTATAATCTGAATAAAAACAAAGAGCAATTCATACAGAAATTCAATTTGAAAGAAGTCATCAACGATGTTCTGTACGATTTTCAGCCCTCTCTGGAAAAGAGAAAAATCCAGCTAGAAACACATTTTGAAGGCGATATGGTTCTTTCTAATCATAAACTCCAGCTTACGCATGGACTCATCAATTTACTGAAAAATTCTTTAGCTGCTATTGAATCTTCCGAAAACAAAAATGCTGGTAAAATATATATAGAGGCAAAAAAATTTTCCTCTACGGAGGAAAAGAATGATAAAGCATGGATTCTTTTTATGGACAATGGAATTGGTGTAACAAAAGAAAATCTGCCCCATGTTTTTAAGTCAGGATTCACTACCAAAGAAGATGGGCATGGCTTGGGTCTTCATTCGTTTGTGAATTTTTTGAATGAACACAATGGATCTATCTCGATTACAAGTGAAGGCCAAAACAAGGGTACACAGGTTAGACTGGAGATTGGCAATGTCTAATAAATTGATTTATGTAGCAGACGATGATGCTGATGTCTTAGAGATTTACAAAAATATCTTTAGCGGAGAAACAGGCCTTTCTTTTTTTGAAGAAAAAGCCGAGGAAGGCAATTTTTCTTTAAAATACTTTGGCGATGGCGAATACTTATGGACGGAAATACAAGAAGACTATAATCAAGGGAGAAAGATACCCCTTTGTATCCTGGATATGAGAATGCCTTTGATGAATGGCTATAAAACAGCTCAGCAAATCCGAAAGCTTGATCCTGATGTAATCTTTATCTTTGTCAGTGCCTATTCCGATATTTCCGTAGATACAATACGAGAAAATCTCAAGCAGGATATATATCATATACGGAAGCCCTTCAACCAGGAAGAACTCTATAGTCTTGTGGATTCCCTCATAAAGTCCTGGAACCAAAAGATGATGCTCAGGCAGCAGAATGAACATCTGGAATCTGTTGTAGAAAAAAGAACTATGGACTATAGGTTGGCTAACGAAGCCTTAAAAATAGAGATAGCAGAAAAAGAAAAGAGCCAGAAAGAAGCACTCCAATTGCAGCAGCAACTGTATCAGGCATCGAAAATGGAGGCTATGGGAACACTGGCGGGAGGCATTGCCCATGATTTCAATAATATTCTGGGCGTGATTATGGGTTATTCTGAACTCAGTTTTTTAAAAATCACAGAACCTGAGCTGCTCAAAGGCTATTTGGAAAAAATACTCCAGGGATGCGAACACGCTAAAGAACTTGTCAAAAGAATCCTGATATTTAGCAGAAAGAGTGGAGAAGATCCAAAAAGCATAGATATAATAAAAACAGTACGTGAAGTCATGGAATTGATCCGCGCTTCTCTTCCTTCTTGCATTGAAATTCAAAAAAGTTTTGAAATTTCGTTTGGCAATATTCTGGGGAATGCAACGGAAATCCAACAGATATTGATGAACCTTTCTGCCAATGCTGCATACGCCATGAAGGAAAAAGGAGGTATACTGAAAATTCAACTGAGAGAGGCTAAAATCGACGAAGAGGATCTCGAAACATATCTGGAGCTGGTAGTGAGTGATACAGGCCAGGGAATGAGTAAGGATGTGCAGGAACATCTTTTTGAACCCTATTTTAGCACAAAGCCTGTAGGCGAAGGAACTGGTTTTGGCCTTTCTGTTGTTCATGGTATTGTAAAAAAACTGAGAGGCGAAATCAGAGTAGAAAGCGAGTTGGGCAAAGGAACAAAATTCCATCTTTTTTTCCCCAGGTTAGAAAAGAATATCACACAGAAGATTCATTCAGAGCAAACCTTTTTTAAAGGAGAAGGCAAATTTTTGGTGGTAGATGACGAAATAGAACTGGCGAATCTTAGCAAAGAAATCTTGGAATGGCTTGGCTATAAAAGCGATGTCTTTACAGACAGCCAGAAAGCGTTGAGTGCCTTTTCTTCCAACCCAAAGGTATATGACTTTGTTCTGACAGACCATACGATGCCTGGTATATCAGGTTGCAGCCTTGCAAAAGCCATCATGCAGATTCGCCCTGATTTGCCTATCATATTGTGTTCAGGATATGGTGAAAGCATATCGCAAGAAACAATAGAGTCTTCTGGAATCAAAGCTTTTATTCCTAAACCGATTGCAATCAAAGAACTTTCCGATGCAATTTCAAAAATCAGCAAAAAAGAGTATTCGTTGCTGTAAAAAAATAACGATAACATTATAACATTTTATATATTCAACAACATTTTGGCTAAAACAAAAATCCATAAAAAATAGTTGTCTAGCGAGAAAAATATGAACTACAATATAGAGTATCTTGATTCTCAATATGAAATATGGAAAAAAAAGCCTGAAAGCGTTTCTCCTGAATGGCAGAATTTCTTTAAAGGTTTTGATCTAGGCTATTCCTATAAATCTTCTCCTCATCTGAAAGGAAAAGAAGAATCTCTCCTTCAGGCAGGTGTAGAAAGTCTGGTGTTTCGCTATCGCAATTTAGGCCATAGGATTGCAGAGATTGATCCTTTGGGAAAAGAAAGAAAAATCGAGGAAAGCCTTTGGGCACTAGAAGCATTTGGGCTAAGCGAAAAAAATCTGGATCATACATTCCATAGCCTGCCCTTTTTTCCTCAGGACAAGATGACCTTACGAAATCTCATCGAAGCCTTGAAAAAAACATACTGCTCCAGCATTGGAGCAGAATACATGCACATCCAGAATCCAGAAGAAAGAACATGGCTGCAAAAGCGCATGGAATCTTGCCAGAATACCTGTGATTTGACAAAAGAAGAAAAAGTCTTCGTTCTGAACAAACTTTTGCAGGCCAATCTCTTTGAAACCTTTTTGCATTCCCAATATCTTGGGCAAAAGAGATTTTCACTAGAAGGTGCGGAAGTCCTTATCATGGCTCTGGATGTTGTTTTGGATAGACTTGCAGAGAATAGCGTCGAAGAAGTAATTTTAGGCATGGCACATAGAGGAAGACTGAATGTCCTTGTGAATACTCTCTGGAAGCTATATGAAGAAGTTTTTTGTGAATTTGATGATAACTACGATGCTCAAAGTGTGATGGGAAGCAGCGATGTACGCTACCATAAAGGCTTTCTATCTAAAAGGAAAATGAAAAATGGAAAAGAGGTACAGATACTGCTTTCTCCTAATCCAAGCCATCTGGAATCTGTAAACCCTGTAGTAGAAGGAATAGCCAGAGCCAGACAATTTACGCACCAGGATAAAGAAAGAAGCAAAGTTGTCCCTTTGCTCATCCATGGGGACGCTGCTTTTTCAGGTCAGGGAGTTGTGGCAGAAACCTTGAACCTTTCTGATTTAAAGGGATACCATACAGGGGGTACGATCCATATCATCGTGAACAACCAGATTGGCTTTACCACTTCCCCAGAGTCTTCCAGATCTACTTCTTATTGTACAGACATCGCTAAAATGCTTATGGTACCTATCTTTCATGTAAACGGAGACAATCCTGATGCTGTTTTCTATGTAACACAACTGGCTTGCGATTATAGAATGGCCTTTCATAAAGATGTTGTCGTGGATATTCTGTGCTACCGACGCTATGGACACAATGAAAGTGACGATCCATTTTTTACACAGCCCCAAATGTACAGTATCATCCAAAAAAGGCCCCCTATTTCCGAAATCTATGCAGAAAAGATTAAAGCCCAGGGAGTGCTTCCTGAGCCAGAAATCACCAGGATTAAAGATGCCATCTATACATGCCTTATGGAAGGCTTCCAGGCAGAAAGAGCCAGTGTCCACAACATGGGAAAAGAGACTTTTTATGGAATGTGGGATGCCTATCATGGAAAATACATCGAAGAAATTTGTCCAACAGGCGTAAAGAAAGAAACTCTTCTCTCTCTTGCCGAAAAGATGAATGAATTTCCTTCAGATTTTACAGCACATCCTAAAATCAAGAAGCTCTATGAAAAAAGAGAGCAAAGTATCAAAGAAGGAAAAGGAATCGACTGGGCTTGTGCTGAGTCCATGGCCTTTGCTACGATTTTAAACGAAGGAAACAGCATTCGTGTCAGTGGTCAGGATAGTGGACGAGGCACTTTCAGCCAGAGGCATGCCATTCTCTACGATACCAAGAATAGCCAAAGCTATATTCCACTCAAAAATATTCCTTCTAATCCTGATCTTTTCAGTATCTACGACAGTAGTCTTTCCGAATATGCTGTTCTAGGATATGAATATGGCTATTCTCTTGTCATGCCTGACAGTTTGGTAATCTGGGAAGCCCAGTTCGGAGATTTTGCCAATGGGGCACAGATCATCATAGACCAGTATATTGCTGCTGGCGAATCGAAGTGGCAAAGGCTTAGCGGGCTTGTGCTTCTTTTGCCTCATGGATATGAAGGCCAGGGGCCAGAACATTCCAGCGGCAGAATAGAAAGATTTTTAGAACTGTGTGCACAGAATAATATCCAGGTGGTGCAGCCTACGACTCCAGCACAGTATTTCCACGCTCTGCGCAGGCAGTTAAGAAGATCTCTTCGTAAGCCATTGGTATTGATGTCACCTAAAAGCCTTCTGAGACATCCTCTGGCCATTTCCAGCATCGAGGATCTATCTGAAGGGTATTTCCAGGAAATGCTTTATGATGACGCTTCCCTTTCTACTGCCAGAAAGATTCTTTTCTGCAGTGGTAAAATTTACTATGAGCTTTTACAAAAGTTACAAGAGAAATCCCTTCATGATATTGCTCTAGTGCGTATAGAGCAACTGTATCCTTTTCCAGAAAAACAAGCAGAAAAAATCTTTTCCCTTGCTCCTCATGCAGAATATTTTTGGGTACAGGATGAACCCAGGAACATGGGTGCCTGGAAATGGATAGAAGAATGCTTCCACCATGGTTTCCAAAAAACGATTGGCTATATAGGCAGAGACTCTTCCCCAAGCCCTGCCACAGGGATCTCCAAGATTCATTACCAGGAACTGGAAAGAATCTTCAGGGAAGCTCTTTCTTAGCAGATGATGTCCTATATGCATCTAAATTATTTGTGTTATTTGCTTTACACAAGGAGAGGATATGCGAATGAAAAATATTCTATTTGCTTTCTTTTTGTTGTTATTATATAGATTGGTTTTGCATGCAAATCCAATCTATGATACTGCTGTATCCTATTGGAAGTTCGATGAAGCATCTGGTTCTAGTGTTGTGGATTCCAGGGGTAGCAACAATGGTACTATTTCTGGAGCAACAAGAGTAACGGGGCAGGTTGGAAAAGCCTTAAGCTTTGATGGCGTAAATGATTATGTTACCGTGAATAATTCCAGTGCAGGTTTATCTATAAGAAACAATCTTAGTGTTTCTTTATGGTCAGCGAATACAGACAATTTTTCCCAGGATTCTGCTGGAAACTATCTGGTTAGCAAAGGGGTGATTGGCACAACCCCCTGGAATGACTATACCATTACATTCAGTTCAAGCTATAAATATAGTTTCACAGTAATCACCAACCAGGGAAATTACTCTGCTACAACTTCTTCTGCTTATGCGGATTCTGCCATGCATCATGTAACAGGGGTTTACGACTACAGTGCTTCTCAAATCAGGATATACGTAGACGGGCAATTGCAAGGAAGCTCTTTTGCCGCTGGAACCATCACCAACAACAATAACACGTTCTATATTGGTGACTGGAATGGAAGCAGTGGCTGGCACTTTCATCATGGTAAGCTAGATGAAGTTGCTGTATGGAATAGAACCTTGAGTGCTCAGGAAGCCATGTCTTTATATACAGGGATCCCTATCCCAGAATGCTCTTCATTTTTTTTCATGATTTTCGCTCTTGGAGTGATTTCCTGGCTTAGAAACAGGAAAAAATAGAGTGTTTATTCTGTATGTCTAAAAAATAGACACAAAATTTTAAGATAATTTATTTTAGAATAAAGATTTATGTTTTATGTCTTTTTTTTAGACACAATATAGAATAAAAAAATAGACAACTTTTGCATTTTTTTTTAGCCTATTGATTTTTAAATTTGAATATAATTTTTTTTAAAAATAAATTAGAATTATAAATTATTTAATAACAAATAATTAGAACTATTTTATATTTTTTTTAAAAAAAATATAAAAAATTGGTACGGAATATGCTCTAAGTATATTCCAGATCAAGCGCCCTATCCCAAGTAGCACCTAAAAACCTTTTTCCCACCTTGTTCGCAGGGTAAGCCCACTGAAGTGAGCTTACCCTGTTTTTTTTTGTCTATCTCCAAAAAGCTCTTGAATTTTTTTTTAAAAGCAGTAAGCTACTGTTTTTATTGCATAGTTTTCAAAAATAATCCTGTAGAAAGCAGTATCTTCTCTTGAAATATGTTCAACAACATTTTGACTAAAACAAGAATTCAAATTTTTTATGCTAGGTGTACAGTATGTTATTTTCTTGTAAATTTTTTCTTTTTTCCATTCTTATTTTTATTATGTTACCCGTTCTTTTTTCTCAAGTACGAGAGTTCGGCAGTCTGGTAAGCGATGGAATTCCAGAAATTCCTTCCAGAATCATGGAACGCATGAACCAATACCAAAATGTCCGTAGTGCTTCTTTTTTAGATTGGAATCCTTGTGGATCAGGAATTCTTATCTCAACACGTTTTGGGGATACTAGCCAGATACATTTTGTAGAGAGGCCTGGCGGAGCAAGACAGCAGATTACCTTTTTTCGTGAACCAGTAGGCTCTGCTAAATACTATCCAGGTAAAGACAGGCAAGGGTTTCTTTTTGCTATGGACACGGGTGGAGGAGAATTTTACCAGTTGTTTTACTTTGATTTGGAAACAGGCAAAAGCACTTTGCTCACAGATGGCAAATCCCGCAATACCAATGCCAGGTTTTCCCATGATGCTAAAGGAATTATTTTTTCCAGCAACCTGCGCAATGGAAAAGATATGGATATACGATATCTCTCTCTGGATAAACCTGGTTTTTCTGAGATCCTTTTAGAAGTCAAGGGACATTGGGGGGCTTCAGATTTGTCTCACGACAATAGCAAAATTCTTTTGCTTCAATACATTTCCATCAATGAGTCCTATCTGTATTGGTACGATATTCCTTCCCAAAAGCTAACGCCTATTGGCGTTGACTCAAAGGGAAAAATTTCCTATGGAAATGCTATCTGGAGCAAGGATGGAAAGTCTATCTATTATTCTTCTGATGAAGCAGGAGAATTCAGAAATCTTTTTCATTATGAACTAGCCACGGGCAAGAAAAAAAATCTTTCCGATGGAATCCCATGGGATGTCGATGATTTTATCCTTTCTCATGATGGAAAAAAGCTTGCTTACATCACGAATGAAGATGGAATCAGCAAACTAAGGTTAATTTCCGTTGAAACAGAGGAAGAGATTGCCCTACCTGAATTGCCAGTTTGCCTGATTTCTGGAATCCATTTTAAAAGCGACGATACAGAATTAGGAATGACCATCAACTCTCCTCTATCACCATCAGATGCCTATTCTATTCGTCTGGCTAGCAAAGAATTGGTGAGGTGGACATACAGTGAAGTCGGCGGCCTAAATAAAGAAAGATTCGTCACCCCTAAATTGATACACTATCCCACATTTGATGAGGTAGATGGCAAGCCAAGAATGATTCCTGCTTTTTATTATCATCCTAAAGAAATCAAGGCAAAACTCCCCGTTGTCATTTCCATCCATGGAGGCCCTGAATCTCAGGAATTGCCAGGTTTCAATTCTTACTATCAATATATGGTAAACGAATTAGGCATTGCAGTGATCGCGCCTAATGTACGTGGTTCAGCAGGCTATGGAAAAACCTATCTGACTCTGGATAATGGCTTCAAAAGAGAAGATTCTGTAAAAGACATTGGGGCTTTATTGGACTGGATCAAAAGCCAGAAAGAGCTTGATCCGAGTCGTGTGGGGGTATATGGCGGTTCCTATGGCGGATATATGGTTTTGTCCAGCATGTATTTTTATCATGATAGAATCAAAGCAGGAATTGATATTGTAGGAATCAGCAACCTGGTTACGTTCTTAAAAAATACCCAGGACTATCGCCGTGATCTTCGTCGTGTGGAATATGGCGATGAGAGAGATCCACAAATGTATGAATATCTTACCAGAATTGCCCCAACAACAAATGCAAAAAAAATAAGTAGCCCGCTTTTTGTTGTCCAGGGTCTCAACGATCCGCGTGTTCCTGCCAGTGAAGCTGAGCAAATGGTAAAAACAATAAGGGATAACCAGGGAAAAGTGTGGTATCTTCTTGCCAAGAATGAAGGGCATGGTTTCCGAAAAAAAGCTAACCGAGATTACTATCTCAATGCTATGATTCTTTTCTGGGAAATGTTTTTGTTGGATGAAACAAACTAGAAAGAATTGCATACGGTTTGAAAAAAGCTTGACTTATTTTCAAATTGATTTATAATTTTTTTTATCTATTGGGAGATAGATTTCTTCCTGGTAATTTGCTTGGAAAACTATGACAAGGGAGACTGCTATGATAAGAATCTTTATATTCGTTTTTATTATCCTTTTTTTTCTAGGTTGCCAGAATTGTATTATATGCCCTTCTTCCAAAGTAGAGGGGGCCAAGACTACTACAGTTCAAACAGAAACAGACAAGAAGCCTGAAGTACAGGTAGAAGCTGCAAAGCCAGAAAAGCCAAACGTACAGGTGGCACAAGCAAAAACGCCACAAAACAAATCGAAAAGTGGCAAGAAAAATAAAAAAATAAGCAAGCAAGAACAAGAATTAGAGACAAAAAAATTCCAGGGAGAACGCATAAAAGAGCTACGCTTTGAATTAAAGAAAACCCCTCTTTTTGAAAAATGGTATTATTCGCTTGCAGAAGAAAGAGTAAGACAAATCTATTACGCTGCGAAGCTGCTATTGGTAGAAAGTGAATCTAAAAAACTTTTTGCTTTTGATGGAAAAACAGGAATCATTCAATGGGTGTATACACTTCCTGAATCCCTGGATTTTCGTCCAGAGATTGTCAAAGACCGTCTTTATTTTTTAGCGATGGCAAAATTGTATACACTGGATAAAAGCACAGGAAGCCTGTTAAAACAAACAGAACTGAACTTCATCCCTTCCTCTCCTTTATGTATTGGAGATAAATATATTTATTTAGGAGCATGGGATAATTTTCTTTATGCTTTGGACAAAGAAGACGGAAGTGTAGCCTGGCGTTATCGAATAGATGGAATTGTACAAGGACAGCCTGTTGTCAGCGATGGACTACTCTTTTTCCCAGGAACAGACCAAAAAATTTATGCCATCAATGCTGAGTCTGGCTATTCTCTCAATGATTGGGGCAAAGAAAGCCGATATGAAACAAGAGCTGCCAATGTTGCAGGGATTCATGCAGAAAGCAACCCCCCATCTCTCTATATAGGTTCTGTGGACTATAACTTTTATTCCTTGAATAGAGTGAATGGCGATCTCCGATGGAAATTTGAAAGCGGTGGAGAAATTCGCTATAAACCTTATCAGACAGCAAAGACAATCTATTTTTCGGCAGAAATGATAGAGAAAAAAACTCTTTTCTATGGTCTTGATATACAAAATGGCGATTTAAAGACTACTGTAGAAAATGGCATCTTATTCTTTTTTGTCGGGCAGTTCCATGATTTCATCGTAAGAAACGACAAAAAAATCGTTGCTGTATCCAGAGGGAATCAGAAACAAAGTTTGTATGATTTTAAAGAATTCGATTACTTTGTGTCCAACCCTGAAGAAAGCAATCTTGGTTTTATCGCTACAAAAGATGCTTTTATCTTTGCTGTAGAGGAAAAATAATTTCCTTAAAATACCAGGGGCAGTGCCCCTGGCTATTATATTCCGAGCCTTCTAGTAGCGCAATTTTTCTTTTCATTTTTAAGGGAAAACAATGTTTTCTAACAGGGTAGTCTATTTTTTTTTGTTTTAATTTTGGGTATTTCTTTCCCCATTCTAACTCATTATTCTAGTCTGCCAGAAAAAAAAGAACAGAAAAAAAATTTTTCTTTGCATTTCAAAGAAAAAGAAACTGGTACTCTTACTTTAAAGAAAAATCCATCCTCAGAAAAATGTCCTTCCTCTTTTTTGCATGAAAAAAATATTCTCCCTATAGATAGGCTATTCATTTTAAGTGAAGAGCAGAAAGAACAGTGGAAAAAGATTTGCGAAATAAGCATGGCAAAAAATCAAGATACTCTATCGGATTTACATGCCAGGGAAAAAATAGAAAAAATTTTAGGTACTGAGAAAGCCATTCAATACTATTGGTATTTACTTTTGTATAAAAAAAAATTTTAGTACACCATGAAAACAGAACTCGAAATTCGAGAAGAAATGTGTAGTATAGGGCAAAGGCTCTATCGTCAAAATTATATAGTTGGCACAGATGGAAATATGAGTGTTCGACTGCCAGGCAATATTCTTCTATTTACCCCATCAGGTGTTTGCAAAGGCTATTTGCTCCCAGAACAAATACTCAAAACTGATATAGAAGGAAGAACAATCGCCGGACAGGGGAGGCCATCTTCTGAAATTCAAATGCATCTTATGGTTTATCGCCATCGTCCTGATATAAGAGCTATTGTACATGCTCACCCTCCTTTTGCTGTATCCTTGACCATAGTCAAAGAGGATATGGAAAAGGTACTCATTCCAGAGGTTGTCGTTCATTTAGGATCAATCGCTGTTGCTCCCTACCAAACGCCAGGGACTATAGCACTGGCAGAGTCTCTTTGTCCTTTTTTAGAAAAGAGCGATGCTATTCTATTGGAAAGACATGGAATTGTAACTTTAGCAGAAACATTGACACAAGCCTATTATAAACTAGAATGCGCTGAATATGCGGCTAAAATTGCCTGCCTTGTGAAGCAAATGGGCGGTGCAAATCCTATTTCTCCTTCTGAAATAGAAATCCTACAGAAGATCAGGCAAAAAAATAAAAGAAATGAATAAAATGCGATGTCTCTTTGTCTCAAGGAAAAAGAGAATGTAGCAAAAAATATATCTTTGATGATTTTCCATAAAGGAGTTGGGAATGAAGCTTTTTATTTTTTTACGATACTATGCTATTGGAGTGTTGTTCTTGCTTCTGTTGCAGCTCAATGCTACCTCGCAAACACAAGCCACTGAGGAAAAAACAAACCTGGAACAAAAAAAGATAGAGCAGCAGGAAAAAATAAAAGAGGCAAAGAATGCTCCAGAACAGGGGGCACAGAATAAACCTCTGCCAGAAGAAGAAATAAAAAAACTACGAAAGCACCAGGAATCTATTCCTTTAGTGTGGAAATTATTGGAAGAAAACCCTAGCCTGGAATTCGCGAAACAAGCAATTCACTTTATTTTAGGATTGGATCCTATAGAGCCACAAGTCATCCAGGCCATCATAAAACTTTCCTGCCATCCTGAAAGTGAAATCAGAAAATATGCTATAGAGCAAATCCTCCAGGCAGGCGAAAATGTCTTCACCTCTTTACGGCATATACTAAAAACAGGAACGCTGGAAGAAAAAGAAAAAACAGCAGAGCTATTGGCAAGACATGGACAAAGAGAAATAGATACATTTTTAGAGCTATTGCAATCAACAAATTCCATAGATCAGGAAATTGCCCAGAAAAAGCTTATAGAGATGGGTTCTCTTGTGATTGTATTATCTCGTTTGGTAGAGCTTATAGAAATCAATCCCTATAAAGGTCTTCAAAAAAATGTACTATACATTTTCAAAGAAATAGGCAAAAACAACATTCCTGCCTTATTTATTTCTGTAAAAGACGGGAAAGGAATTGGCAGAGAGTTAGTAATACAGGCTATGTTGGAAATAGGAAAAGAATGCATACAACCAGCGATAAATGTTGTAAGGCTTAACCCTGATCCTATTTTAAAGCAATCTCTTTGCCTGGTTATTGATAGAATTGGAGAATCTTCTATTATAGATATTCTTCCTTTCATTGATGCGCCTACTCCTGAAGTGAGAGAAATAGTACGAGATAGTATCAAAAAATTCAATGAAAAGGCTCTGCCAGTTTTGTCCAATATTATTCAGAATTCTGATAATTCTCAGAAAATATATGCCCTGAAAGCCATTGCCTATATTGGCCCTGGGGCTGTTTCCATGATAGATTTGATCAAGCCCTTTATGGTTCAGGAAAATGAACTACAATTGCCTGCGGTGCTTGCAATTCAGTCTATGGGGGATGCTTCGGAAAAAGTTATACCTGAACTCCAGACAGCCTTTAAGGCTAAGACCAGTGCTGTTCGCGCTACAGCAGCCAATGCTTTAGCCAATTCAGGCGTAAAAGCATTGCCTGCTTTGTCTTTATTGCGTGGAAGATTAAAAATCAATCAGTTTGGGGATGCTTTGGAAGTGAATGCTGAAGTTCGTGCTTCGATATGCAAGGCCATTGGAAATATTGGTGCAGAGGCAGAAAGTGCTATTCCTGAATTGATGGCATGCCTGAAAGACATTGATGAAAATGTAGTCTGCTCTGCTGCAGAAGCTTTGGGGAAAATAGGCCCTAAAGCAGCAAGAGCCGCAGATTCTTTGATTCAAGTTTTTAGTATGTATGGACTCCGCGAAAGAAAGGCAGCCTCTGAGGCCCTTGCGAAAATGGGAAGTATGGTTTTGCAAAAAGTAGTGAAAGCCTTGCGTTATGATGCGGACTCCGATGTTTCTACTCGTGAAGGAGCTGCGATGACTCTTCGCTATATGGGGAAAACCGCTGCACCAGCCATGTATTCGCTTATCATGGCATTGAGAATGGACATTGATATTATCAAAAAAGAAGCGGCTGCTGCGTTAGGAGAAATCGGACATAATTCCAGTGAAATCATAAAAAATTTGATTGATACAAGCAGCGATGATTCCCCCATGGTGCGAGAAGAAGTGGCAAAAGCACTCAGCAAAATGGGAAAAACAGCAGTACCTCATATTCTTCTAGCTCTCAGGAGAGTCAGCCAGGAGGAAGGAAAAATCACTTTAATTCAGGCACTTGGATATCTAGGAAAAGATGCCACAGAATCTATAGATTTTTTAATGAGGGAATTGCGCTATGCCCAGGCGGAAGTATTGAAAGAAACTATCCGAAGTTTAGGAAAAATAGGCATTCAGGGAGATAGCATTATTCCTGTTTTCATTGAAATTTTGAAAAAAAGCTATGACAACGAAGTGCATCGTCTTTTAGTAGAAGCTATCGTTCAGTCGGGAGAGAAATCCATTGAGCAGATTATTCCTTTAGTTACGGAAGAGTCTCCCAAAGCCAAAAAAAGTGCTCTGGAAATTTTAGAACAAATGGGAGATAGCGTAACTCCTTATTTGCTGAGAATACTCAATTCCAGCCAGGATGAAGCACTTCTTTCTGAAGCTTTGTCTTTGCTTGGTAAAAGAGGCAATACACTAGACGAACTTTTGAAATTTCTCAAACACCCTTCAGAAAACATCAGGAAAACACTGGTTGGAGTTTTAAGTAACATAGGATTGCCCTGTGTCCCTAAGCTTGTTCAATTGATCCAGACTACAGACAACACAATAGAAAAAACCGTAGCAAGAAAGATTATCGCTAATATTGGGGTTCCTTCTATTCCTCATCTTATAACTGCACTCAAAGCAGAAACTTCTTCCACAAGACGTTCTTTTCTTGTAGGAACCATTAGCGATATGGGCGAAAAAGCCCAAATGGCCATTATTCCTATGGTCGAGTTCCTTGTTCTCTGGCAGGGAGAAGACAGACGGCTGGCTGCTCAATGTCTTGGAAAAATAGGAGTCACTTCTATACCATACCTTGTGGAACTCCTGAACCATAAAGATAAAGACATCCAGCAAATGGCTATTTTTTCTTTGGGCGAAACAAGATCTCCTGAAGCTATTCTATATCTCTTGAAGAGCCTGAAGAATCCACAGTTGCTTTCTATTGTTGTAGATGCTATTATCAAAATGAAAAGCATGGCAGTGCCGATTTTATCTAAAGCTTTATCGGACAGTGACCTTCATATACGATTTGCCTGTGCTGCTGTTTTAGTGGAAATAGCAGATCCTGAAGCTTTAGAACCACTAAAAAAACAAGAATCGCTGGAAACAAACCCCATGCTTCTTTATATGATTCAAAATGCAATAAAAAAATGTACTAAGTAATTTAAAGGATAGGAAATTATAGTTTTGAAATTTTACCACAGAGGCACAGAGAACACAGAGAAAAATGAGAAGAGAACCACAGATGGACACAAATAAACACGGATATAGTATTTAAAATAGTCTCATTCGGCTGGATAAAGAAACGATAAAATTGGAGAAAACTATTACAAAAAATTATTTGTGTTCATCTGTGTTTATCCGTGGTTCAAAAGCTAAAAACTCTCTGTGTACTCTGTGTCTCTGTGGTTAATTCTATTTTTTAATTTAGCCAAAAGGCCGAAACCAGGGGTATGCCCCTGGTAATTTTTTGTTTTTACAGGCAACACTATGACAAACTCTATTAGCCTTCTTACCTTCAAAATCTCTCAGCAAAGACTGGCACTTCCTATTGACAAAGTTCGAGAAGTAATCCGAAATATTCCCGTTTCTCCTGCGCCATCCTGGACAGGGCTTTTGCATGGAATCATCCATATTCGTGGGGTTGTGATACCAGTTATGGATCTTCGTATTGTACTAGGAACGGAACAGCCTATAGATACAACGAAAACAAGAATTATTATTGTGGAAATGCTAGAAAGATCTGCGGGTTTTATTGTAGATGAAGTAGATGATATAGTTCCCCTGAAACAAGAACAGCTTATCCCTTTATCCTCTTTATCATGGGAAAAAAAGACCGCTGTTCTTGTGGGAGTAGCTCAAATGGAAGATCATATATATCTTGTTCTGGATATTGATTATCTCATTCGGGAAGAAGAAAGAAAGGTATTTCGCGAACTCTGCTTAAAACTCAGGGAAACAACTTTAGCTGTTGAAAAAATTTAAAATATATTTTATAAGGAAAAAAATACGATGTCTGTTCCAGTATCGCAAATGTGGGCTGTCAGTAAATATGTTATGACGCAAAGGCTCAAAGGTAAAAAGAAATATCCTCTGGTTCTCATGCTAGAACCTCTTTTCAGGTGCAATCTAACCTGCGTTGGATGTGGAAAAATCCAGTATCCTCCTGAAACACTACGCAAAGAGCTGAGTGTACAGGAATGCCTTGATGCAGCCATGGAGTGCAATGCACCCGTTGTAAGCATTGCAGGAGGAGAGCCTCTGCTCCATCCGCATATAGCGGAAATCATCCAGGGGCTGATTGCCCAAAAACGTTATATATACCTTTGCACAAACGCTATTCTTCTCGAAGAAAAACTTTCTATCTTCAAACCATCCAAATATCTCTCTTTGTCCATTCACCTGGATGGCCTGGAAGAGCAACATGATAGTATTGTAAATAGAAAAGGCGTATACCAGAAAGCCATATCCGCCATAAAAGCAGCTTTGAAACAAGGTTTCAGGGTTACTACCAACACGACTCTGTTCAACACTGCCGATCCACAAAAAGCCAGAGAATTCTTCGATATGGCCATGTCGTTGGGAGTAGAAGGCATGATGGTTTCCCCTGGCTATAATTATAGCAAAGCATCAGCCCAAGAAAAATTTCTCGAAAGAAAGCAGACAATCAATCTGTTCCGTAAAATTCTCCATAATGGCAATAAAAAATGGGTCTTCAACCAATCTCCCATGTTCCTGGAATTTCTGGCAGGGGTTCATGATTTCGATTGTACCCCCTGGGGAACCTGCACATACAATATTCTTGGATGGCAAAGTCCTTGCTATCTTTTAGAAAAAGAGCAAAAGAAAAGCTTCAAAGAACTCATGGAAGAAACTCCCTGGGAACAATATGGCAGAAAGAGCGGTAATCCCGAATGTGCCGATTGTATGATGCACTGTGGATATGAACCCACTGCCGTACACCAGACTTTCTGCTCTTGTAAAGGATTTGCCTCTACTGTAGTCGCAACTCTAGCCAACATCAACATCCCTGCACCAGAGTAAACAAAAATTCACAAAGGACAAAAATTTCTGTTCATCCGAATCCTTTGTACCTAATACGGATAAACCGTAATCAAAAAGAAAAAAATTTACCGCAGAGGCGCAGAGGTCGCAGAGAAAAATTTTTATATTTTTTATTCTTCTCTGCATTCTCCGCATCTCTGCGGTGAAAAATCTTTACAGATTGTAGCCTCAGGGTTGCGCCAAAAAAGTCATGTCTGCTCAAAAGCCGAACGCCAGCGCAATCCCTGCGTCTTTGGGAAATACCCTTTGGCAAAAGACGCAAGAAGAGAGATGGTAGCTTAAAGCTACCTCTCCTCTACTGTTTTTCGATGTAAAAAATGCAGGCTTAATGATTTTGAGGTTGGCAAAGTTCTGTGAGTACGCCGAATGTGCCTTTAGGATGAACAAAAGCGATTTTGCATTCATGGGCACCGATTCTGGGCTTTTCATCAATCATCTTTACAGCATGTTTTTGAAGTTGAGTGATCTGGCCTTCGATATTGTCTACTTCATAGGCGACATGATGGATTCCCTCCCCCTTTTTTTCTATAAATTTCGCAATCGGACTTTCTTCGCTTGTAGGCTCTAAGAGTTCTATATGAACTTCTCCTGCCTCGAACATAGCGACTTTGACTTTTTGCTCGGCAACTTCTTCTATTCCTAAAAAGGGGAGTTGAAGCACATCACGATAAAAAGCAATCTGCTCTTGTAAACTTTTTACTGCAATACCAATATGGCTGATTTTTTTAATCATATATAAATCCTTTATAAATTTTCGAAATCTTTCAACAATTCTAAAGCTGCCATAGTAGGATTTTTTTTGTTTCCCCATACTTGCTTTTCTTTTTCTAAAAGAAGTCTGGAAATTTGAGGATGAGAATAGAATTTTCTATAAAGCCCTTCTTTAATAAGGCTATGCATCCATTCACATGCCTGGCTTTTGCGATGATTTTCCATTCTGCAAGAATCCTGCAAAAATTCCTGGCAATGTTTCCAGATTTCTTCTATACCATTTTTTTCCAGGGAGCTACAGGGTAAGACAAAAGGATTCCATCCTTTTGTTCGGGGTGTTAGAAAATGCAAGGCAGTCTTTAGCCTATTCATGGTAAGATTTGCTGATGGGATTTGATCTCCATCGCTTTTATTGACCACAAAGCCATCTCCCATTTCCATGATCCCTCGCTTGATTCCCTGAAGCTCATCTCCTGCATTAGGAAGCATCAAAACAAGCAAGAAATCTACCATAGACGCTACTACAGTTTCAGATTGGCCTACGCCTACGGTTTCCACTAAAATAGTATCATAGCCTGCTGCTTCACACAAAAGAATGGTTTCTCTTGTCTTGCGAGCTACACCGCCTAGTGTTCCTGAAGAGGGCGAAGGCCTGATGAAAACATCAGACCTTTGGCTAAGAGAGAGCATCCTGGTTTTATCCCCCAGGATGCTTCCGCCTGAACGGTTGCTGCTAGGGTCTACAGCCAAAACAGCAAGCTTTCGTTTTTTTTCCAGGAGCATGATGCCAAAGCTATCGATGAATGTGCTTTTCCCAACGCCAGGGACTCCGCTGATCCCGATACGGAAGGATTTTCCTGTATAGGGAAGCAGGCGATTCATCAAATCCTGGCTTTGGGATACATCTTCTTCGAGAGTACTTTCCATCAAAGAAATTGCTTTTGCAAGAATACGACGGTTGTTCTTCAATATTCCCTGGAATAAATCTTCTGTAGAGTAGGAATTCATATTCTATAATGCCTTACTTACTTTACATCAATGCAAATAAGCTCTCCTTCACTGTCTCTGCAATAGATTTTTCCATTGCAAAGAACAGGCATTGTCCAAAAAACAGAAGTTTTGGCTTTTGGTAGCATACAAGAGGAAATCTCCTGGTATTTTTTGGGTGAAGCTTCGATTATGCAAAGCTTTCCATCCGCATTCAGAGCGATGATTTTATCCCCTGCTGCTACAACAGAGCCAAAACCCAGGGGTTGCTGCCATTTTAGTTCACCTGTTTGAAAAGAGATGCAGCGCAGAGTGCTATCTTTTGCCCTATGGCTTTGTCCATCAAAACCATATAAATAATCATCTATCAAAACACAGGTGCTAAAATGATTCTTCATGCTTGCTTTTTTCCAGATCAGCTCAGGTTTTTCTGTCTTTATGCTGAATAGGGCGCATCCGTAATCATAGCCAGAAGAGATGAAAATTTTTCCATCAGAAACAATAGGGTCTGCTGCATTGACTCCATACTTTGTTTCCCAGGGGTGAGACCAAAAATGCTTTCCTGTTTTGGGATCTACCAGATGCAATTCTGTTTCCCCAAATACAAGAGCATAATCCTTATTGTTTTTTGTATATGCTACGACACTGGCATATCCCCCTGGCTCTTGTGGGTCGCTTTTCCATATTGTTTTGCCATTTTCTTTATGAAAAGCCATTCCATGCTTTCCCAGATTGAGAAAAAGTATATTGTCCTTAAAATAAGGAGAGCAGGCAAAGCCCCATTTAGGAGAAGCTACATCATAATCTTCTTTTAAATTTCGGCTCCATTTGACTTTACCATCTTTAGCAAAGAGGCAAAACAGATGACCTTCTCTGCTCAGGGTATAGACATAGTTTCCATCCAACACAGGTGTACATCTTGGGCCTGGGTAAGATCCTGAAGCGCAATCGTAGGAATGTTGCCAGATCTCTTCGCCTGTAGATGCGTTCAAACAAAGGACGATGTCCTTGCGTTTCTTATTGCCCATAGTGTAGAGAAAGTTTTTTTGGATTGCAACAGCACTGAAACCCTGACCTACATTTTTTTGCCACAAAATTTTAGGACTTTCTAGTGACTTGGGATTCCAATTATTCTCCCTGGAAATGCTATCTCTTTGAGGCCCGCGCCATAAGCTCCATTCGTATTGATCGGCCAGAAGAAAAAGGTTTGTAAAAAAGATTAAAAAAAGAAAAAATTTCATGAATATCTCCTATTTTAAACGGTTTTCTTGAGACTGGAAATCTGCGACAACAGATTTTTAGCCAGGTCCATACGCTGGTATAAAAGATAGAACAGAATGCTGAAAAGAATCAAGAAACCTGATGCCAGGCCTGCATTGAAAACAAAGTCCTGCTTTAAACCTGTTCCATAAAGTGTAAAAATAATATTCTGGGGCAAAAAACCCAGGGCAGAAGCCATAAAAAAAATCTTTGCCTTGACATTCAACAAACCTAAAAAAAGATTTACCAAAAAGCCTGGAACAGGCATTTGTCTTAAAAGAAAAACGGTAATAAAGCTATGCGCTTCTACATAGCCCTGTATCTTGTGAAATCTTTCCATAACGCTGGAAAGCAAGGTCTGTCTTGCCCATCGCGAGTAAAGATAAGCGATTCCCGCGCCTATTAAAGAAGACAGCTCCGCTAGCAAAAGTCCTAGCCAGAAGCCAAAAACACTTCCTGCGAGAATCGCTATCAGAGATCGGGGAGTCCCCAACGCAATAGATATGCCAGAAACAGCAGAAAAGAATAGAGGAATAAAAATATACCATAAAGGCATACTTTCTTTCCAGCTTTTCAGATGTTCTTCCTTTAGACATTGCTTAACAGGAGAAATATAAATAAGATAGAGAAAAACAGGAAGAAGAAAAGCCATTAGCAATGCTTTGTATAAATTCTTTTTATTGCGAATGGGCTTTGTTTCCCTTGATTCTTGCGTATCTCTCAATACGTAAGAATCAGGAATTTGTTTACTGGGAAACATATTCTATTTTTTTTAGCCTTTCTTGAGGAAAAGAGCGAGCTTTCCACCATCTTATCGCAAGAGTATCTATCAAACCACGGAAAGCGCGATTCCGAATACCATATTTGGATTCCCCCCAGGTCCTTTCCCTATGATCCACAGGGATTTCTATTACTTTCTTGCCTTTAAAGCGCAAGAGAGAAGGCAAAAAACGATGCATGCCATTGAATATGGGAATTTCTTTAAGACAATCTTTTTTGATAGCTCTCAATGTACAGCCTGAATCCTGGATGGAATCGCCAGTAATCCCATTGCGTACACGATTGGCAATGCGAGAGGAAAGCCTGCGTACCCATGTGTCACGACGTTTTCCTCGTATACCACATGCACAATCATATTCCCCGATCAAGGCTAAAAGGCGAGGTATATCTGCTGGATTGTTCTGTCCATCCGCATCCAGCGTGACCATGATGCTTCCTCTGGCGTTGGAGAATCCACTCGCCTGCGCAGCACTTTGACCAAAATTTTTTATATGAGACAAAGCAAAAACTCTCGCATCTTTTGAAGCCAGAGATAGTATAGTTTCCAGACTGCCATCTTTGCTACCATCGTCTACACAAAGGATTTCAAATGGTCTGGATAGAGGCTCTAAGGCAGCGATAATTTCTCTGACAAGAGTCTCAATGTTTCCTTTTTCGTTATATATAGGAAGTATGACCGAAATTTCTGGTATTTGTTCCATAATCTATTTTCTTTCCAAAAAAGGTAAACTTTACAATTTGCCATGCTCATGGCGGTATCGTAATTTTTCCAGCATGTCTTTTGTCATGAAAGCAAGATCATAGCTAGGCTTCCATCCCCATTCCTGTCTGGCAACACTGTCGTCAATGCTTCTGGGCCAGGAATCTGCAATTTTTTGGCGGAAATCTGGTTTGTAAGTGCAGACAAAATCGGGTATATGCTTTCTGATTTCTGCTGCCAGCTCTTTAGCGGAAAAGCTCATAGCAGCCAGATTAAAGTTAGAATGGTGTTTGAGGGAGGAAAAATCCGCTTCCATTAAATCAATAATCCCTTTAATTGCATCGGGCATATACATCATAGGTAAAATAGTATCTTCTTTTACAAAGCATTCATAGCTTTTATGACGAATAGCTTCATAGAAAATTGCAACGGCATAGTCTGTAGTTCCACCACCAGGAGGAGTTTCGCTGCTGATAATACCAGGGAAACGCACTCCACGGATGTCCATACCAAACCTATCTACATAGTAATTGCAAAGCAGCTCTCCTGTGACTTTGGTAACGCCATACATCGTAGATGGCTGCAAGATAGTATCCTGAGGTGTATTGTCCTTAGGGGTCAGTGGGCCAAAAGCAGCGATAGAGCTTGGGAAAAACATTCTTTCGATTTTATATTCCCTGGCTACCTCCAGCACATTATACAATCCTTCCATATTCACTTCCCATGCCATATGGGGATTCTGCTCACCAATGGCAGACAGAATCGCTGCCATATGGTATATGGTGTTGATTCCATGCCTTTTTACTACGCCAGCAATGGTCTCTTTTTTGGTGATGTCCAGAGATTCAAAAGGCATCCAGGTTTTCAACGCCTCACGAGCGGGCGTTCTGTAGTCGCTAGCGATTACACTTTCTACACCATAGCGTTTGCGCAATTCACGAATCAGCTCTGAGCCAATCTGTCCCATTGCGCCTGTAATCAAAATTTTTTTTGCATTCATATCTTTCCTTTCCTTAAAGAAAAAGGAGCGAAATTGCTTCGCTCCTTTTTATGCCAGAGAAATGTATAAAATATACAAATTTTCCCTAGGCCAATTTGGCCAGGTCATGGCGTTTGATAAATTCTTGTTCCAAAATACTAATAAAATTCATAACAAGCCAGTATAGCACTAAACCAGATGCTACCTGATAGAACATAAATCCGAAAATAATGGACATGAACATAAATATCTTCTGCTGCTGTTGCATTTGTGGATCTTCTGGTTTGGGGGCAAATTTTTGCTGCAAAACCCATACAACAGTCATAACCACAGGAAGAATATTGAAATAATCTCCGAGCAAAGGAATATTTTTCCCAAACTGGAAGAGCTTATCAGGCTGAGATAGATCCTGTATCCATAAAAAAGATGCCTGTCTCAACTGTATCGAATAGGACAATGCCTGATAAAGGCCAATAAAAATAGGCAGTTGCAAGAAAATAGGCAAACATCCAGCTACAGGGATAGGGCTGATATCATGCTCTTTGTATAGTGCCATGATTTCCTGATTGAGCTTTTGTTTATCATTTTTGTATTTTTCTTGCATTTTTTTCATCTGTGGCTGGAATACTTTCATTTTCTTTTGGTATTTCTGCATGGATACTTGCTGTTTTCTTGTCACAGGAAACAAAACACCCTTGATTAAAAGGGTCAGGAAAACAATGGCAACGCCATAATTTTGGAAAATTTTATAGAAAAAGCCAAGAATCCAAAGCAGAATCTGGCTTATGCCACCAAAAAAGCCATAGTCGTCTATTTTACCCTGGTATGTCTTATCCACCGTGCTTAGATATTCTTTGCTGGATATATGAAAAGTAAAAGGAATAGACATCTTTTGACCTGGTTGTAGGGTCATAGGCTTAGTCTGAAGAACAATCATCGCTTGCTTAAGCATTTTCAATTTTTCGACATGAGCTGTTTCTCTGTTGTCTAAATGAAGTTTTTCTCTTTCCCTGATCCATAGAGCACCAGGCAAAAAGGATTTCATGGTAAGGCCGTCTATGGATTCTGGGTTTTTTACGTGGAATATATAACCAAAATAGCGATTGACCATTCCAACCCAGGAAAAGTTTTTCTGGGATTCTACCTTTTCTTTCAACATGGCATCGTACGCAAATTCTTCATAGAGAGGCTGAGATTTAGCGTTGAGATGCATGCCATATCCATAAATCTCCCTGGCAACTTCATCCAGATTGTTGCTTTCAAACATGATGCCAGCACCTGTGCCTATTTGTAATGCCTTTGTTTGTGTATCCTTGCTACAATTTTCTAAGGAAATTTCCCCTTCCAGATACTCTTTGCCTTTAGGAAAAACAAAAGTCTTTGTATACTGGATTCCATTTACAGGGCCAAGCTCAAAAATAAGCCTGGGAGGATTTTCGTTCAGTTCCTCACGCACTTTCCATGCCGCTTCTTCTAGTCTAAAAGGAACGAGCTTATCGTTTACTGTAATATTTTCTTCCTGAAATAGAGAAAAAGAAACTACATTGGTAGAAAACCTGGGAAGAATTTCCAGCCAGTTTTCTTCTTTGTTCCTCCAGCCAGGGCCTTTTCGGACAGAATGCTGATGGAAAAATTCTTTGAATTTCAAAGAAGACAATCCTGCTCCTCTATTAGTCCATAGCATTTTATATTTTTCTGTTTCTACAACGATTTGCTTATTTTCTTCTTTATTTATCTGCTCTATAGGAATATCCTGAACCACTGGCTTAACCTGCGCTGGCTCTTCTTTAGGAGTAACAGGGGCTTTCTTTTCTTCTGGCTTTTGCTGTTGCTGCTCTACCTTCTGGGGATTTGCCTTTCTCCATTTTTCTTGTTTGTATTGCATGTATTGTATCCATGCAGCACAGAAAACAAACGAAAGAAATAAGGCTAAAAATACACGTCTCTCTGGAGTCATTTTCGTTCCTTAACATGAAAATTTTAAAAAGATAAAAATATAACGTACCAGATGGCACGAAATAGGCTAAAATAAAAAATACAGGCTAAAGATAGCATAAAAAAAAGCATGCCAAAGCATGCCTTTTTGATGAAATTCTATAAAATTGTAATAATTTCTATCACCTGTTTTTTGGGGTACATTATTCAACAGTATGCTCTTACAACGGACAGCTATCTGCCTTCTTCCAGGCGTACTGCAAGATAGTCTGCCAGATCTTCTATCGCTCGAATTTTTATCATAGTGGACTGGATATCATATTCAATACGCCTCCATTCCACAGTTTCACCATCAAAAAGCACATAGCAAGCACGATTGTCCCCATCTCTAGGCTGTCCGACAGAGCCTATATTCACAAGCTTTTTGCCAGGATGCGATTTAAATTCATAGCGATTTTCTAATGTTTTAGAATAAAAGAATTGTAAATCCTGTGTAAAAACTCCAGGAATATGAGTATGACCCACAAAACAAATTTCTGAATCCTCAAATTCTTTAAAAATAGAATCTAGCTTGGCAGGATCTTTTACATCCTTTGGAAGGACATACTCTCGTGTAGGCTGGCGGGGGGAAGCATGTACATAGAGAATGCTGTCTTCCCTTACTCTTTTACGCAAATCCCCCAAGAAATCCCATAGCTGGTAGTTTTTTTCTTTATCGTAGGTATCAGAATTCAATTGCTCCCTTGTCCAATCAATCGCTCTTCTTGCTTTAGGATTGAAATCTTGTGCATTAAAGAGAACAGCCTCTTCATGATTACCACAAAGAGTGAATTCAGAACATTTCTGGACAAGTTCTATACACTCTCTTGGGTTAGGACCATAACCAATCACATCCCCTAAACAGTAGATTTTATCTACCTTATGATTTTGGATATCTTCCAAAACCACGGTGAGTGCTTCTATATTAGCATGAATATCAGAAATTAATGCTATCAAGCTTATCTGCCTTTCAAAAGGAAATTCCAATTGGGACTTTCTATTTCATGAATTTTATCAAACTACGAAATGCTGTCAAGCTAAATTTCAAATTAGAAATGGTTTTTGTGATTCAGAGAGGAAACCTTTATAATCTTACTTATCAGGATTGATGGCGTAGAAAGGACCCATAAAAGCGAGTTCTATCATACATTCACCAAAGGCAATACGGAAATAGCCTCGCTCCCCTGCCTTACCATCACAGGTTTCACCCCAATCATTACCCCAACTATTCTTTACAATCCAATACTCTTTTTCTTTGTTGTATCCAACGACAAGAACAGCATGACCGCCTAAGAATTTGCCCTGCACATGCTTGTAAACACCGCTTCTATAGTCTCTGAAATCTTCATAAACCATAAAGCCTACAACTATCGGCCCATGTTCAGCCAGAATTTTTTGGAAATCTTCGATTCCGCCTGTTACCATGCAGCCTACACGGTAGTTTTTTGTACAATCCTTAGGACAGGCTTCTTCTGTTGCTTTATAAGGGCAGCATTCTTCGAGAGGAGCACCAAAGGCAATACAGGTAGCAGCACAAACCCAGAGGTTGTTGCCTTTGCATCCACCCATAAGATTGCCGATTTTGGTTTTCATCATAAAGTATTGCTCAGATAAATCCAATGTCTTCTTGAAATGTCTTAGATAGTAAGACTCCATAAGAGCGCAGGAGGCAAATGCATAGCAACTTCCACACTGCCCTTGGTCTTTGACAGATGTAACTCCGCCTTTTTCTACCCAGTTTACATAATCAGGAACCTGAACGGTTCTTTCAGGAAGATTTATATTTTGTGTGCTTTTTAAAACTTCTTCTTTTCCAGTCTCGTCGCTAAAAATCAATCCTAATCTTTGCTGGAATTCCAATAAAGATATGCGAGACATGGAAGTTTCACCACTAACCCAGTTTGCCTTACTGGCCTCGATCAATTTTTGAGTATAGGCAATTCTGGAACGCATTTCATTACGATCTTCCTGAGAGTATATGACACTCACAGATAAAAGCAACAAAAGTAACAGAATATAACAACGAGACAATTTCATGTTCGTCTCCTCAAAAAAAACGATAAAAAAAGTTTTTATCAACATATCCTT
>CALKWO010000108.1 GCA_938003875.1 uncultured bacterium | reverse complement strand
GGAGAGAGAGAAGGCTCTTCTTTATGCTCGACAAGCCCAGATGTATCGGCAAGCAGTGCCTCGTCTTGTGGAGAGAGAGAAGGCTCTTCTTTATGCTCAACAAGCCCAGATGTATCGGCAAGCAATGCCTCGTCTTGTTGGGAGAGAGAAGGCTCTTCTTTATGCTCGACAAGCTCAGATGTATCGGCAAGCAGTGCCTCGTCTTGTTGGGAGAGAGAAGGCTCTTCTTTATGCTCTATAAGCCCTGATGTATCGGCAAGCAGGGCTTCGTCTTGAACGGACATCTCTTCTTCTTTCTTTTTTTGAAGAGATTTCCAGGGTTCTGGTAAATTCAGATTATCCATTTTTATTCCTCATTTTTTGCCATATTTTTACGGAATCTACAATGGCATGAATATTTTCATCGCTTGTACCCCATGGGATTTCGGGGCCTTGAGTGCTTAAGATGAAACCGCCACCTGGAGCAACCTGGTCTAGCAGATCCAGACATTTTTGCGAAGTCGTTTCTTTATTCCAATGCAAAATTTCGATGTTGTTCAGATTGCCCATAACAGCCATTTTCCCATGTAGAATCTCTTTGCATTTTTTTATATTGTCTTTGTATTCTAAAATGGTAAGGCTTGCTCCGATTTGAGGCAATAAATCCACGAAAGGCTCAATGTGTCCTACGGGTTCATACACTACCGTCCCCTGAATGGAGTGGATAGTCTCTTTGATGAGGGGCAGTGCGTAGCGTTCGAATTGGTTTCTCATAATGCATGTGGCAGAAGCGATTCCATCGGCCAGGACAACAACGTCTGCACCTGCTCTGAGTTGGGCATTGCACCAGGAAATACAGAAATTTTTTGTGATATTCAGGACTTTATTCATGATAGGCTCTCGGATGAGTTCATCTTCCCAGAGCAATTCAAACCAGGGTTCTGTTCCAATGAGCATACTAGGCAAGGAAAAAGGAGCGATAGCAGCACCTACGATGAGCTTTTTCCCTTTAAAGCGTTGGGCCAGTCCTTCTATTGTTTTCAGTGTTCTTAGAAGCGTAGGAGACGATTCAAAGGAAGGGGTCTTTATCTTATCTATATCACTCCAACTGCGCCACGCCATTTTCCCTACGCTGGGAGGGCCACTTTCAAAATACATCAATTCGCCACCAAAGCCTTCTATGTCTTCTACAACATGAGGTATACCATAAACTCCATCATGTCCATATTTTTCTAAAAGTAAGGTTTGCCCTTCAATGATATTTTCATGCTTGCTAAAATACTCTTTTATGCTTAAATTCAGTTCCTTAGCTCCTTGCAAAAGCAATACTGGCAGAACTGGTACCATTTCGGGTTCCTTGTAGCATAACGTTTTAAGAATACGATCTACTGAATCCATGAAATATTCTCCTGCTAAGAGCCTATAGTTTTTTGCCTAATAATTCTTTAGCAACATTTACTGCTGCAATTCCATGTGGTGCTGTAGCATCACAGCCCAAACGCTTGTATAAATCTTTATCAAAATTAAAGGGGGCTCCTCCTGCCACAAGTTTAACATGATGAAGCTTTCTTTCCGTCAGCATTTGTTTTAATCCACGCAAATGTTCTGCTGTATGGAGTAGCAAAGCAGATACAAAAATGATATTTACATTTTCTTTTAAAGCATATTCCACAAATTTTTCATTAGGAACGCTCATTCCTAAATCTATTACATCGAATCCATAGAATCGTAAAAAGGCACCTACCAGCTTACGCCCCATACTATGATAGTCACCAAAGGCACTACCTAAAAGAATTTTGCCAATTCCCTGGGGCTTAGAAGGCATGAGAGAAATCAATTTTTCCAGAATTTCTTCTGTTGTTTTGGAGGCAAGATAGATTTGTGCCAGACTTATTTCTTCTTTAGACTGCAATCTGCCTATATCGTCCATAGCGGGTGTAAGGATTTTATGCAAAATATCGGTAGGAGATATCTGGTTTTTTAAAGCTTCATCAACAACCTGCCTTGCTCCATTGCGATCTGCTGCAACCAGGCTTTCAAAATATTTTTTGCTTTCTGCGCTCAGATCTACGGCTAGAACACTATGTGTCTGGACACTCTTTTGCATTTGATCTAAGGCTCTATTCACCAATTTCACAAGAATATGACCTGCTGGCATTCCTTGCTGGTGTGCTTGATAAATAAGATTCTTGGCATCTAAGTATCTCTCTTCCTTAAGAGACTGATAAAATTTACTATACAATAATTCTAAATCCATTTTATACATCCTCGATGATATTATAAAAAGAGTTCAGTTGGGTAGATGTCTAATCATTATTAGCATTATAGTACTGTAAAGATATTTTGTCAATTCATAGTATTTTAAAAATATTGACAAAAATATAAATGCTTGTAAAATAAAAATCAGAATTCAAGTTAAATTATTGTGAAGATCAGAATTTATAAGAAAGGAATTTTACAATGCAGAAGAAAACATTCGTTCTTGTTTTCTGTATATGCTTTTTGGTATGTGCTAACGCTCAGGGAGTTTATTCCTGGGGAGTAGATGCCAATAGCACAGAAAATCAAAGGGGTAAAAGTTCTATTGCTCCTGGCGGTATCAGCATTACCAATTATTGTTCTTCCACTGGTGTTTCTATCAATGCGCGTGAAGGGCGCGTTTCTTCTCAGGGTATACTTTCTGCCCAAGAGGTTTCTTCTGAAGGAGTGAATGAGGAAGCGATATCGGTTCCTTCTGAGGAAATCCCAGCTTTAAAGCAGGAAGAAAATGCCACAAGATCGCTACAAGGAGATTGCAATAACGATGGCTCAGAAGATATTATTTATGCAGAAATAGGAGGTGTCCGTGTGGTTTATGGCGGAGGTAAGCCCTCTAAACTTTATCCTTTTTCTGGTAGTTTTGCCATCAATGGAGTATACGATGTAGATGGTAAGCCAGGCATGGAAATCGGTGTTGTACAGGTTGGTGGCTTCCATATCATTCATGGCACAACGAATAATGTAAAAAAATATTCTCTATCAGGAAGCTATGCTATCAATGGTAACTACGATTTAGATGCTGAGGCAGGAGATGAAATCGGCATAGTTCAGGTTGGTGGATTTCAGATTATCCAGGACAGCACAGGCACCATGAAAACCTATTCTCTGCAAGGCGACTATGCTATCAATGGGAATTATGATACCAATGGGCAGCCTGGCATAAAAATTGGAATAGTCCAGGTTGGTGCTTTTAGGATACTAGATCACAAAGCGAAAACCATGAGAAGCTATCCTTTGTCAGGAAGCTATGCCATCAATGGCAACTATGATACCAATGGACTCGAAGGTGATGAACTTGCCATTGTTCAGGTAGGAGCAATGCGCATCATAGATGACCGTAATAAAACCATGAGAAGCTATCCTTTGTCTGGCAGCTATGCTATCAATGGCAACTACGATACCAATGGGCAAGCAGGAAATGAAATCGGAATCGTACAGGTCGGTGGCTTTCGAATCATCTGCGACAAATCGCAAGATTTACGATACTATCCTATCTCTGGCTCCTATCGTATCAATGGTACAACAGAATATGATGGAAACCCTGGCGCGGAAATTTCCATCTATAGCATCAGCAACAACAAAAGTGGCGTTATCATAGACAGGACAAAAACGCTGAAGTGGTATTAAAATAAAGGAGAAAAGGATGAAGCAGACTTTTCTTATCATTCCTCTTATTCTTTTTATTGCCTTGAGCAGTCCAGGTGAGCTTCATGCTACCAATCTTGTTTTTAATGGTAATCTGGAACTGCCTGGCTTCTCTGTCCCTGCATACTATCGCTATCTATACAATGGAGATTCTACGACCATCCAAGGTTGGACAGTATACGACGATGGAATAGGCGAAGCATCCTATCTGATGAACCGAGGTGGATACTCTGTATATGAAGGGAACTATACACTCTCTCTGAACCAGGGTTCTAGTATACGGACTACCTTTGCGAGCATAGCCAATGTTTCGTATCAACTTTCTTTTTATGCTTCTATCAGTGCTCATCCTAATGCCACTCCCCTGAAAGTACAAGTGGGGGAGCATGTAGCCACCTTTAGCCAAAGTGGCATACAAATTTATGATTTCGTTGCAACAAGCACAAACTCCAACACGCTCCTGGAATTCATAAACGATGGGCCAGTGGGTGATTTCAAAATCCATACACTGGATGTTATCAGCATTGTTGTGATACCAGAACCAACCACTATGGTTTGCCTCTTTATGGCATTGGTTTTAGCCTGCTTTAGAAAAAGATAGCTGTCTTCTATAATCCAGCATTTGGAGAAAGCCCAGGATAATCATTGTCTGCCCTAAATAATAGGTAGGGCAGATTCCGTAGGGCAATAGGGAGCATTTCCAAACAAACGTATTGATGGCGATCATAGAGTCGGAAATCATATAAAGCAATGCTCCCCATGACATGATAGAAGATGGATGGTTGATGAATATCGTAGAAATGCTCATGGTGGCAATTACAAGAAGATAGCTTGTAATGGAAATTTTCCACTGCATTTCGAGTCTGGGATAAAGAAGAAGAAACATTCCTATGCTTAGGAGGATCATGATAGCTAGCATAGGGATACGATTTTTATAGATATTTAAGGGCTTTATTCTGTTTTGCCAGAAAGAAATGATATATCCCAGATGCCCTATGCCAAAAAAAAGCATGGCAAGGCGTAAATACTTCACTCTATCTATTTCTAAAAGCACATCGCCTGTGCTATGAAAGAAAATAGCTATGGCAAAAAATAAGACCATTCCTGAAAATCGAGAGAATAAAACCACAAATCCTAAAGTACCCACAGGAAGCCATTTTAGCAAGACACATCCAGGGTAAGGACGCAAGTCTATTAAGCACAAAAAGGCTATTGCCGAAGCTATGGAAATAGACAAAAGCAATCTTTGTTTGCCTGATAAAAATGAAAAAAACATTGTATTCTCCTAGAAAGGAAATTCCATGAAATATCGAAAACCAAGTATATTATTGCTGATTTTTTGCAGTATCATGCTCCTGGCGCAGGGAAATGTAGGCTATATTCAGCCAGTTTATTCGCCTGATGGGCAAAAAATCCTGCTCTCCAAAATGGACCATGAAGGAATCTACTGTTTCGATAAAACCAGCAATGAAATGTATGAAATCACTGCTTCTATGGGCAGCGGCTACAAAGTGAACTGGTCTTATGATGGTTCCAAAATAGCTTTCAAGATGATTTCTCCTGAAAAAGGACAGGCACCTGTTATTTTGGATTTAGCCTCCCAAAAGCTGCTTTATCTTGCACCCTATACTCTTAGATGCGGAGTGCCTTTTTTTGCCAGCGATGGAAAGATTTCCTTCAGTATAGACCAGGAGATTTTTGTACTCAACCCTGACTACACAATACTGGCGAGAATCCCAGTAGAAAATTATGCAAACCTTTGTGTCATATCCCCTAATAGTAAATGGATTGCCTATAACGATGAAAATGATAGTATCTGGCTTGCCTCTTTGGAAAACAGAACCAAGATACAGGCAACAAAAGACGAGCAATCCTATTTTTCACCAATCTTTTCTCCTGATGGTGAAAGTCTCTTGGTAAGCACGTTGAGTGGGACTCTCAAGGTAATTTCTATTTCCTCTATGGAAATCCAAACCCTGGATGAAGGAGAAAATCCAGTATGGATGCCTGATGGAAAAAGCGTTGTATATTCTAAAAAAAGGATAGAATCTGGAGAAATGATCAACAGCGATCTTTACCAGATCGAATGCGCTACAGGCAATAAACAGCAGCTTACCCGTTCTAGCCTGTATTTTGAATCCCACTGCGCTTATGATAGCAATACTCAGTCTTTTTTGATTTGTGATCAAAAGAGTGGCAAGCTTTACACAAGCATAGGAAGCAGCCGTTCTTTGCAGAATGCCGACCTGGAATCCAGCTCGTCTCTTTTTTTACTGCCTACGCCTAAGCCATTGTCTTGTAAGGAATCGCCTTCTATACTCAACGTAACCTTACCGCCTGCTAGAGAAGAATCCAGAGCATCGATAAGTGGAGTTCCTTACATCCATCAGGTATACGATACGCCCAACTGGTTCAATGGCAATTGGGCTTGTGGTGCGACCTCAGCCACAATGGCAATGACATATTATAAACTTCTGGCGAATTGGGATTGTACAGTTTCTGTTCCCTATAGCCATGTCAGCCATTTTGGACGCTATATCTGCGAAGTATACACTTATAATGGCTATACATTTAATAAAATGACTGCTGATGCCAGCAATAAAGCTGCCTATGGTGGCTATGGTTATATCTGCCAGAATAATTGGGAAAATACCAAATCTCACATGGCAGAATATTTAAAGAAGCACGGCGTTGGCTCTTCTGTAGATTGGTCGCCCAGTTGGGCTAAAGTTCAATCAGAAATCAACAATAAGCATCCCTTCGTGATTCTGAATGCCCTGACCAGCTCAGGTCACTATATTTTGGGAATAGGCTATTATAATAACCAGCACACTGTTATTGTCAATGACCCTTATGGAAATAAAAATTTGCCAGGATATCCCAACTATAAAGGGGCAGATTCCAGCTATGACTGGCCAGGATACAACAATGGCTATAAAAATCTCAACAATGTCAGTTGTTTTATTTACGCAAGAAAATAGTTGGACGATGCTACAGTAGAAAAGCTTGACTTTCCCGCTGGCTGGAGTAGATGCTATTATCATAGCACTATTCATCCAGCACGAGCTAAATAATACATAACTTTCGGATATTATCTTTCTCCTGCTCAATATAATTTGAAAAGGTAAAATAGAATATGATAAAAGCCTTGATTTTGTTTTTTTTGATATTTTTTTCCTGGCTTCAGTCGCAAGAATTCTGGTATAGCTATTTTTTTCAGGATAGCCATGTAGGGTATACAAAAATTTTCTATGAATGGCAAGAAAAAGAAAAAAATTATTTTAAAAAACAGGAAAAATATAGAAAATTTCCGATAGAAGAACGAGAGGAAATTTCTTGTGTTCTCTCTTCAGATTATTCTATCCGTTCTGGCTATATTTCCAGCCAGAGCAACAAGGAGCAGGATATTTTGGTGATTACGGTGAACGACAAGATACTCTTGCAAAAAAAAGACAAGCTTATCACCGTCCAGGGAGATAAAATCTATCTGGAATTGAACGATTTTTTAAAGGGGATTGTCACTAGAAGCAAGCTGGACTATGGACGGATTTACAGAAGCCTTGTTTTGTCAACAGATCGTATGGGGGCTTGTGAGGCTAAAGCCAGATATCTTGGCAAGGAGACTCTTTGGATCAATCTTGAAAAAAGAGAATGCCATACATTCGATGTGAGCACTGCCGAATTGAAAAATTTTTGGGCTAAAGCACAGATAGATAAGGATGGAAGCCTGTTAGGCTATACTTTAGGGACGTTCCAGATGCTAAGAGTTCCCAAAGTATACGCTTTGGAAGTAGAGAAAAGCTATCCGACTATGGCCGCGCCTTTCATTTTTGATATAGAGTCTGTGGAGCGCATGTATCTTAGCTATTCTAATGCACCTTTTCCTATTCCTTCAGGGCAAAATCAAAGAAATAAGGATGGTCAGATCATCCTTCGTTCTCCTTTGGTAGAAAATCCCAAAATTACGTTTCGAGAGCTAGAGTCATTTTCTCAAGAATACATTGCACCTTCTTTGCATATCCCTTCACAGTCAGAATTTCTTAGGGAATATGCCAGGGAAATTCAGGGGAATAGCCTGGACCCTGTCATAATTTCGCAAAGAATAGCGCATTGGGTACAGGAAAACCTGGGGAAAAAAAGAACGCTGCAAGGAAATAGGCTGGCTCTTTTTCTGGGCTTTTCGAGAGATCTGGCCTCCATTGCCACTATATCTCTGTGCCGTGCAGTGAAAATTCCATCTCGTCTTGTTTCTGGACTTGTCTATGCCCCTGGAAAATGGGTTTATGAAACATGGGCAGAAGTCTTTTTGGGGAGATGGCTTCCGCTTTATGCTGGAAACATTGCTTGCGGAGCCTGTTTTTTGAGCCTTGTGGAAAATAAATCCTATGAACCTATAAAAAACCTGGCGGCTTTCCCCATCAATGTGCAAAAAATCCTGAAAAAAGGGCAAACCCTATCTCTGGACACGCCTTCTTCTTATTTTCATATAAAAGAAGATAAGGTGACAGATAAACTCTTAGGCATTAGCTTTACAAGGCCTTCTGATTGGGTATTGCTATCTAAAAATTTAGAAAGCGATATTTTGATTTTACGCTCCATCAAAGGCAATGGGCCAGCCATTCTTCTAAAAGTTTTTGAAATGCCCAGGACCCTGGAAGAAATTTTAGAAAACTTGAGCAAAAAAATGGGAAAAGAAGGGAATCTGGAAGTTCTATGGCAACAGCCCAGAGCCTTTTCTCAAGGGAAGGCAATCGAAGTAGCATTGCAATCTCCCCAAAAGCTGGTCTACAGAGGTTTTCTTGCAGAAAGTGGAAAAAAAGGCGTGGCTGCCTTGCTAATAGTACCCCTAAACGAGCTTATGCTAGTAGAAAAGGGGTTTCAGGATTTCATCTTTTCCTTACGCTTTGAATGATAAGCTTTCGATTTATTTAGAGGGCGATGAGGAAAGACGCAGGGATTGCGCTGGCGTTAGGCTTTTGAGAAGATGCGGCTTTTTCGGCGCAATCCTGCGGCTACAATCTTTTTAAGGTAAGTCTTTAACAATGCGGAAGCCTAAATAAATGAATCGAAAGCCTGGTTCATTTTTGCTTCTGTCCGCAGATCGGCAACTGATAGAATAGGCACTCCATCCTCCTCCTCGTGTTACCCTGTATAGTTCAAAAATATCTCCTTCAGGGTCTACAACGTCTTCTTGCGGGTATTTTCCATAGGAGTCATAGCACCATTCCCAGACATTGCCGTGAAAATCCATTCCTCCCCAGGCGTTTGCATTTTTCAGTTGGCCGATGTCTATAGGCTTCTCCCGATAGATCCCTTGTGGAGAGGAAGCATAAGGATAATAAGCATTGTAGTTTACATCATCATGAGTAATGTTGTATCCACGGCCTAGATTGAAGGGAGTTGTGGTGCCTGCGCGGCAGGCATATTCCCATTCTGCTTCTGTTGGCATACGAAGTCCTAGCTTCAAGCAGAATCGCTGGCAATCTTTCCAGGAAATCCTTTCTACAGGAAGGTTGTCCCCTTTGAAAAAAGAAGGATTGTAGGACATGACCGCTTTCCATTGTGCCTGAGAAATTTCATACTTCCCTATGTAAAAGGGAGAAGGCAGGATGACCCTATGCCTTGTCTCATCGCTTTTTCTTCCGATTTCATCATTAGGCGAGCCACGCCAGAATCGTCCAGGAGGGATGAGCACTAAAGGAATGCTGGTGTTTTCTTTGACAAAATCTTCTTCCACTTTCCTGCCTAAAAAATCAGCGTATCCTTTTTGATAGAGTCTGGCATATTCTCTTTGCTGTGGAGCTGTCAGATTTTCCCAAAAAATGCTGGTCATGTCCAGCATCCATGTCCCCTGGTATTCAACACTGCATTCTTTCCAGACTTCTTTAGGCAAACCATAGGAATTGGATTGCTGCATTTTTTCCTGCAACTGTATTTCAAAATCTTGCATTTGCTCGTAGACTTTGAGCATTTCGAGATCATAGAACAAATCTTCCATCAATTGGACTTTTTCTATGTGTTTGTCTATGCTTCCCTGCACAAATTCTTTTTTGTATTCCCCTTCCAGCAGTCCAGGAAAATCCTTTTTTAGCTTTCCTCCCCATTTCCACAAATTTTCCACCTTTTCCATCAACAATGATTTTGCTTGTTTTAGATTAGGCTCTTTTCTTTCTTTGGTAGAAAACTCGCTTAGCATACTTTCTTCCTGGGCAACAAGAATCGTATTCCAGACGAGCAAAAGGATTGCAAAAATTTTCAATAAAAATTTCATGATGTGCTTCCTTTGAAAATAGAGGAAAATAAAAGTATGGCTTGCCAGGTTCCCTGTATTTTCCTAAAAAAAATACTTTCCTTGTTTTTCCCTTCTATTCCTTCCAGATCTATCCTGGCTATCTTTCCATTCGTAAGAACATTCGCGACTTGTAAAGATTCTAAGTAGGCTAGTGCAGGAGAAGATGTTACAAAACCTAAATAGGCGGCAATATATTCTTGCAATTCTTGTTCTGTTTGAGGGAAAAAACCCGCGCTATATACTAAATCACTTAAAGAAGCATATAGAGGAATCTCTTTCCAGTTTTTACCTTGCAATGCATTGTTTAATCTCACGAAGCTTGTTAAGATTTCTTTGAGCTCTTCCCCTTTGCAATAGTATGGATTAGCGAAGTCCTCTTTTAGAAGCATTTTATGGCAATTCATAATGCCTTCTTTGCTTTTTGCATCGTCTTTATTAAGTATCAAGGCTCTTCGGTAAAAATATATAGCTTGAGCATATTCGCCTGTCTGTGTTTTGATTTCCGCACATTTTCGTATTCCGTATGTGTCCTGGGGATTTTTTATAATGAAATTATAAAAATGGATAAACGCCATCTTATAGTTTTTTTCTTCTAGTGCAGCAAGCCCTAAAGCTTTATGGTCAATAGGAATTTTAAGATCGCTGGAATCGCTTCGGGAAAACTGGCTGATGGAAATATCAAAAATATCCGAAGGTGGTTTACGATGGCATCCTAAAAAAATAAGACAGAAGACAAGAATAAAAAAATTTTTTTTATCCAAAATAATAACTCCTGATGGTGGTTATGATATGGATTTTTTATAACAGCATTTGAATAAGTATGTTACGAATTTTTGATCCGTAACATAATATTTCTAGGATACATTTGCCTGAAGAGATTGCAAAAGGTTTGCTAAAAGATCAGGTTTTTCTATTAAATCCGAATGCTTTAAAAATCCATGACGTTGCTGGAATCTGTCTAAAAATAAAGTTCTGTAAGCGATTTGCTCTTTCAAATTTTTGGTATTGTAAAGTTCATAATAACCAGGCAGGATAGGCTCAATGCTTTCCTTTGTGGGTACCATAGCACCTTTCAGCATCTCCCAGGGTTCCCACTCCAGCTCATCGCAAAGAATAGCTGTACTGAGTCTTAAGCTGGTCTTTAAAGGAATCTTTACCTCTGGCTTTCCCTCCTGAGTCCAGAAGAAACCAGAATTAAAGCAATAGCAACTGGCACCTGCTTCGAAGATTCTCATGAAACCTTCACAATCTTTGTAAAGTTCGTATACTCTGAAAGGATTAGCAAAAGGTTCAAAAACAAGCTTTTTCATTTCTTCCAGAGAAACATTCTCTGCTGCGGTTCTTTTGGTCATCAACGTAGAACCCATAGCCACAGCAAGAGCCGTATCAGAAAATTTTAAAACAGGAGGCAAGGTTTCATCCTTCATCAGCCAGCATATAGCATGAGGAAAACCACAGCGATTTACATAAGCATTCTTTCCTAATAGATCTCTGTCAAAAATGGCACGGCCATTGCCATTGCGCACATCCATACCCAGTATATAGAGCTTACCGTTGATATCCATAATAGCATTGTTCTGGCTGGAAATACAGTATTTCCAATCAGGATGGGAAAAATCTCTGCTATCGGTCTTATCGAACAAAGTAGGTTCCCAAACACGACAGACTCTCTCTTTAAGATCGATCTGAAAAGCATCGTCATGCAATATGGTACGGACGAAACCTTCTGGCAGGCTTCCAGCGTGGTCATGGGAATTGGTCTGAGAAGATTTTCCACTTCCTGACAGACCAAAAAAAGCAATGGATCTTTTCTGCAATTTATGGAATTTTTCTTCCTTACATTGGGAGAAATCGATTTCCTTAATCCCTGCATGGCAGGCAATATGACCAAGGCGCATACCCGATGTCCAGGCAAGAGTCAGGGTGCCTTTTTTGCGCTCTCCAAAATAGCGCATTCCTAGAGAAAATATTACATTTTCATAAGGGTCTACAATGACGAGGCCTTCCTTGTATTCTGGTTTGGTCGGAGTCCATTCGGGGTCTGCTATCACAAGAATGTCCTGTATGGGAAGCACTTTGCTTTTTTTGTATTCTTCTTCGTAAAGCTCATAAGGCATAAAATTGTGCAGCCAGTTCCAGAGATTGTTGGCATCGCTTTCCAGGGTAATCATTGAGGCTTTTATCATAAGATCAGAATCGAGTCCCACGATTGCATTCCCTTGCAAAAGGGATTTTTTTTGCAGAGCAAAGACAGCTTCCCTGGCAATTTCTTCTAATTGAGCCTTGGTATTGCTATCGCTCTTGTTATAAAATTTACGAGCTCCTGCATTTCTGCCTACGATAGCACCATGATTGTCGTTCAAGATACAAGCATTTTCTGGTAAAGAAAAACGTTTTCTGGCTTCTTCATAAACAGGCATATCCGTAACCGTCACACTGGATTGAAAACGGGCAAGTTCATAGGCCCTTCTAGCACTCACAACTTCTATCCTGCTTTTATCATTGCGATGAAATAAGAGAGATTGAGCTACCGCTCTTAAAGGAGACATTTTTTTGAAATTGTCTCCATAATACTCATACGTTGTTTTACTAGCCATAATATATCCTTCAGAAAAATGTCAAGGGGAAAACTTTACAAAAGCTTTCCCCTTAAAGAGATAATATCACGTAATCACCTGGCTCTAACAGAATCTGGTATTGATAGTCAATTGCATTTATTATAAAGACTTCTATAAAATTAATCAATGGATTTTTTTAAGGCATACAGAAAAGACCTGCCAGCCCAAATCTATGCCTCAGTATACTCTCTGCCATTTTTTTTGTTTGCATCTCTGCTGCGCTCTGTGCAAATTTTTTTTATCGTAGATTATCTACAGATTGCAGCACATTTTTTTTTGACTTTTTCCTTTAGAATTGGTACATTGCTATCAGGCCTATTATATCATTATTGGTTTGAAAAATATTTTTTCTTTTCAACGAGAAAGGCATATTCCATGAAAATGATTCTGGGAATCGGAGCGGGCTATGTCGGTGGCCCCACTATGGCTATGATCGCTAAAAAATGCCCTGAATACAAAGTAGTCGTTGTGGATATAAACCAAGATAGGATCAAAGCATGGCAATCCGAAAATTTGCCTATCTACGAGCCTGGACTAAAAGAATTGGTCCAGGCAACATTGAATCGCAACTTGTTTTTTTCCACAGATATTCAGGAAAACATAGCGAAAGCCGATATTATTTTTGTAAGCGTGAATACCCCTACGAAAACTTTCGGTACAGGAGCAGGAAAAGCTGCTGATCTTCAATATTGGGAAAAGACAGCAAGGGAAATCGTACGATTTTCTTCCTCTGATAAAATCATTGTGGAAAAGAGTACTGTTCCTGTAAGAACTGCATCCGCTATGGAACATATCCTGAATGCAAATGACAAAGGGATTGTTTTCGATGTTCTTTCCAATCCTGAATTTTTGGCAGAGGGCACAGCCATACAGGATTTAGAAAAACCCGACAGAGTATTGATTGGGGGTCAGGAAACAGAACGTGGGAAAAAAGCAATCTCTTCACTTGTAGAATTGTATACACATTGGGTACCGAAAGAAAAGATACTCACAACGAATGTCTGGTCTAGTGAGCTTTCCAAGCTGGCTGCAAATGCCTTTTTAGCCCAAAGAATCAGCTCTATTAACAGCCTTACAGCTTTTTGCGAACTCACAGGTGCCAATGTCCATGAAGTTTCTAAGGCAATCGGTATGGACTCTCGCTTAGGATCACGATTTTTATGCCCTAGCGTAGGATTTGGTGGATCTTGTTTTAAAAAAGATATTCTGAACCTGGTTTATCTCTGCCAGCACTATGGACTTAAAGAAGTTGCAGGATATTGGGAACAGGTAGTTCTGATGAATGAATACCAGAGAAAACGCTTCGTACAGAAAATGCTCAATGCCATGTTCAACACAGTAGCCAGCAAAAAAATAGCGATCTTTGGCTTTGCGTTCAAGGCCAATACAGGAGACACACGCGAGAGTTCTGCTATTTATATTTGTCGTGAGTTGACAGAAGAACATGCCAGGGTTGTGATCACCGACCCCAAAGCATTAGAAAATGCTCGTATAGATTTAAAAGATATTGAAGAAAAGCTGCTTTTTGAGCCAGACCCCTATAAGGCTGCCGACGGAGCACACGCTATCGCTATTCTTACTGAATGGGATTGCTATCGCTCGCTGGATTATAAAAAGATTTATCAGAGCATGGAAAAGCCCGCTTTTATTTTCGATGGCAGAAACATTTTGGATCATCAAGAGTTGTTTGAAATAGGTTTTAATGTATATCCCTTAGGCAAAACATCACTTATTCATTAAGTTAGAAAGGAAACGAAACGATGTCTAAGAATTCTATTGCACCCAATGGAGAAATTTTTCCTTTGCCAGGAGAAAAAGAAGATCGTCTGGAATTGGAAAGAATCCAGAAACTCGTAGAAGAAAACCGATCTTTGGGCAGAGAAATCGTAGTTGTTGTTGGCGTAGGCTTCGTAGGAGCCGTTATGGCTGCTGTTGTAGCAGACGCTAAAAACAAGGAAGGTAAAAACACCAAATTCGTCATTGGTATGCAAAGACCTAGCGCAAGAAGCTATTGGAAAATCCCCTTGCTGAACAGAGGTGTATCACCTGTAAAAGCTGAAGATCCTGAAGTGGATACAATGATCCAGAGATGCGTTTGTGAAAGCAAGACGCTAACAGCGACACATATTTATGAAATCATGAAATTTGCGGATGTTGTGGTAGTGGATGTACAGTGTGACTATCTGAAAGAATCTCTGGGAAATGTACGCACAGGTAGAGCGGACATGGCTGCTCTCGAAAAATCCCTCGAAGTGATTGCACAGCATATTGAGCCTCATGCTCTGATATTGATAGAAACAACCGTTGCACCAGGAACCACAGAGCAAGTCGCCTATCCTATCATGCGTAAAGTTTTCCAAAAAAGAGGAATCCAGAGCGATCCTTTGCTTGCTCATAGCTACGAAAGAGTTATGCCTGGAAGAAACTATGTTGCCAGTATCCGAGATTTCTGGCGAGTTTGCAGTGGTATCAACGAAGAAGCCAAGAATAAAGTCGTAAAATTTTTGAACGATGTACTCAATACCGAAAAATATCCCTTGACTGTCCTGGATCGCCCTATCGAATCAGAAACAGCCAAGATCGTAGAAAATTCTTTCCGTGCTACCTGCCTTGCCTTTTTGGATGAATGGAGTATTTTTGCAGAAAGAAATGGCGTGGATTTGATCAAAGTCATCGATGCCATCAAAAAACGCCCCACTCATCAGAATATGATATTCCCTGGCCCTGGAATCGGTGGATATTGCTTGCCTAAAGATGGCGGACTTGGCTTTTGGGCTTATAAACATATTTTAGGATGGCACGACGATATTTTTAAAATCACCACAGCAGCCATTGATATCAATGATACCCGTTCTCTCCACGTAGCTCAGTTGACAAGAGATGCCTTACGCAATATGGATAAACCCATTGCTTCTGCGGAAATCGTACTTCTTGGTGCTGCCTATCGTGAAGATGTAGGCGATACAAGATATAGCGGAAGCGAAATCGTAGTCAGACGTTTGACAGAAATGGGAGCAGAACTCAAAGTCCACGATCCTTACGTAGAGCATTGGTGGGAATTCGAAAAACAAGAAGAATATCCTGCACCAGGCCATAGCTGGTCTCGTTTTTTCCGCAACCAGGAAAAACTGAATGAGCTGCGCATTGAACAAAACCTGGAAAAGGTATTGAAAAACGCAGATGCCGTGATCTTTGCCGTACGACACGAAGCCTATCTGAAGCTAGAGCCTGATCAGGTGGTACAGTATATAGGAAAACCAGCAGCTATCGTCGATTGTTTTGGGATTCTGAGCGATGCAAAAATCAAACGCTACTTTGAGCTAGGCTGTGAAGTCAAAGGCCTCGGAAGAGGGCATATAAGTCGTCTCAAAAAATCTCTAAAAAAATAAAGGATTTGTAGGTTAGGTTATATAAATTTAAAGATTTATTGAACCACAGATGGACACGGATGTACACAAATAATTTCTAACATTAAGCATTATTTTATGTTATGTTATTTTTATCCGTGTTTATCTGTGTTCATCTGTGGTTCTCTTTTCTTTAATTTTTGATTTAACATTGTCAAATTAGAGGGATTGATAAAAGACGCAGGGATTGCGATGGCGGTGGGCTTTTGAGCAGACATGTCTTTTTTGGCGCAACCCTGTGGCTACAATCTATTGCCTAATTTTGCATTTTTATTTAATATAGAACAATATGTATGAAATTGCTGTTTTTTGCAGAAATTCTCTTACAGAAGAATCTTGCAATTCTATTCATTCTTTTTTACTATCGCAGCAGTGTTCTGATGGCGGATTCCAGGGAAGGAGCAAAGAGAGCGATTTATACTATACAGCCTTTGCCCTTGCTTCTTTTTTTGCCTTAGGCAAGCCTTTAGACGGGAATTCTGTCTTACAGTATCTGCAAAAATTTGCGGAAAAAGAAGAAAATCTGGATTTTATTCACCTTTGCAGCCTATTGCGTTGTTACAATCTCTTGTCTTTGCTATCCTATCCTTCCATAAAAGAAGAAAAACGCCAAAAGATTCTTTCTTTCGTCGAAAGATACCGCAGCCTGGATGGAGGGTATCATCACGAAATCCCAGGAAACGAACATGCCTCACTCTATGGCTGTTTTTTAGCATATCAGACATATCTCATGCAAGGGCAAATCGTCCCCCATTTTTTTTCTTGCATCTCCAGTATAGATACTCTAAAATCGCAAGATGGCTCCTATTCCAATCAGCCTGGCCTCCCTTCAGGAAATACGACATCCACTTCTGCTGCTATGATTTTATTAGACGCTGCGGGGAAAAAAAGCAGTGCGGATCTTATTCCCTGGATTCTTTTGCATCGTCATACAAGCGGAGGATTTCTTGCTACACAAAAATCTTCTATCCCTGATTTGCTCTCTACCAGCGTGGCTCTTTATGCCCTATATACCGTCCATTATCCCCTGGATTCCATAAAATCGCCTTCTCTGGAGTTCATAGAAAGCCATTGGGAAGAAACAGGCGGATTTCTTGGAACCATTTTAGACCCCATTGCCGATTGCGAATATACCTTCTATGCCCTACTTGCATTAGGCGTTTTGCATATAAATCTTGAAGAAAAATCAAATTCATGTAAAATTATGGAATAATTTATTGACATCGTATCAGAATTGCCTATAATTATTTAAATCATTCCAACAATTATAAAAAATGGCTTACTGGTTGTAACAGAATCTGTGGTATTAACACATTAGGCGAAGGAGGAAAAAATATGAAAATTATATATATACTGCTTATTTTTTTAGCCTGTATAGCAAATGCTGATCGTATTGCCTACCAGACAGCCGTTATAACAGATACCCCCGTTGGCTATTGGAAATTGGATGAATCATCGGGAGCATCCACGGCCTTGGATTCTAGTGGTTTTGGAAATCATGGAGTCTATTCTGGAGTAATTTTTGGACAGTCGGATCCCTTTGGTGGCAGCTCGGCTGTAGCATTCAGTGTTTCCTATGGCTCTTATATCAACATTAGCGATACAGGAAGTAGCAGTCTGGATGTTTCCTATATCACTATGGAGGCCTGGGTAAAACCAGTCAACTATGACGTATCCCATGACCGAGGTATGGTCATCAACAAAGAAAATACGTGGGAAGTTGGCTTGCAGGACGGTACTGGAAATATGCAAAGCGCAGTATGGACCAATACCAATACATGGGCCTGGAGAGGAAGTGCTAATGTAGGCTTGAATGGATGGTCTCATATCGTACTTACATACGATGGAAGCAAGGTTAGACATTATGTAAATGGCATATTGGCAACGGATTGGTACAACTATAGCGGAACACTCATTAATAACAATGAGGATATGAGAATCGGAGCACGTGGTGGGGATGGCGGAGTCGGTTCTTATTTTGAAGGAGCGATTAGCGAAGTGGCTATCTACAACTATGCACTAACAGAAAGCGATATAGTCCAGCATTATAATTCTGCTTTCACTCCTTCACAAGTTCCTGAATTTAGTTCCATTGCATTAGTTTCTATTGCAATTGGATTCTTTTTAAGAAAGAACAATGCAAGGAGGATAAAAAAATGAAAAAAATTATTTTTATGATGCTGGCAGTCTCTCTATTTCCCCTGATTCTCCAGGCATCCCCCATTTTATGGGAAGTATCTTCTGGCGGAAATGGACATTATTATGAATTTATCAACATGGGATCATACATAAATAGAAATGATGCTTTTGCGGCTGCGCAGACAAGAACATATCTTGGTGCTACTGGATATCTTGCTACTGTTACTACATTCACAGAGCATGCTTTCGTAAATAGCCAATGGGCTGGAAGCTATTCTGTTTGGTTGGGCGGTGCCTACCAGTCAGGCCAATGGACATGGATTACAGGTGAAGCCTGGAGCTATCAAAACTGGGAGCCAGGACAACCAGACAATCAAGGAAGTGCTAATGGTGACTTTCTGCTTTACTACCATGCAGCATCGAACAAGTCTTACTGGCATGATGCTTATCCTAATTTTACCTCTGTAACAGGATACGTTGTTGAATACAATGTCCTGACAACTCCTGAACCAGCCTATCTATTTCTTTTAGGACTAGGGATGATAGGCTATTGGATAAGTTATAAAAAGCAAAGAAAAATTTTATTGCCATAATATTAGAGAATTGTTACAATTTAAACTAAAAATAGGGAAATTTGTTCTGGTCAAAGTGTTGTTACAACCGCCCAATGGAGCAGATGCTATTTTATAGCACTACTCATTTGGCACAGGATCACTTTGGCTATTACTAAAAATAGGGAAATTATTTCATTCTCCTTGTGCTATAAAAATAAACAGAACAGAAAACGTTAGAATCCTTGGTTGTAAAGTTTTACACATTTTTTTTCTTTTAGGAAGGAAGTACATTTATGACTGAAACAGGAAAGCCTTTGACCCCATCTGATGTGACCAAAGGTAAATTAGAAAAATGCACGATTGTATCTTATCCTAAAGTTGTATTTTTTTATCCTTTGCTTTTTGCTTCTATAGTATGTGGAATCGTGGTACAGATTTCCCAAGATCCTGGTAAGGCAAATATGGCAGGAAGTATTTTTATGTTCTGTTTCCTGTTCAATATGATGGTAATCTCTTTTGATTTCCCTGGAGTCAGAGCACTGGTCTTGGTTTTTGGGATCATTGCATTTTTCTTGGGCTTAGCACTACTGGATATCAAAGCAGGCATCCAAATTTTGCCTTTTATAACAGAATTTTACAAACATCATATTCATTCTAAACTAGATTGTAGTGCAGTGTTCTATTATTGTATTTCTGCAATTCTTTTTGTTATGATTTCTTGTGGAATTCTGGGCAACTGGTTATGGGATCGCTGGACAATCGAGCCAAACCGCCTGGTTCATAGAAAAGGGCTTTTGGGTGAGTTAAAAGAATATCCTGTAATAGATTTGCAAATAGACAAAAAAATCGAAGATGTTTTTGAGCACGTTCTCCTTCTGTCTGGTACCATGATTTTCAAAGTACCTAATGCGCCTGATATTACTTTGGAAAATGTCCCCAACATCAACAAAAAAGAACGTAGAATCCAGGGTATCGTACGTAAATTTGCCGTAACTCGTGGTGAATAGATAACCTGAATTTGCTTAAAAAAATCCCTGCCTAAAAAGCAGGGATTTTTTTTTAGAAAGGAATTTATGAAGAGTAAAATTGTTCTTTCTGTGTTCTTTGCTCTCCTTGTTGCTTTTTGTTTTGTATATCTATGGAATACACCGCAAGGAGTACCTATTGGCTATTCTCGTGACGATTACCATGCACCCTGCTCTCCAGAAAGCTTGTATTTACAAATAAAGAACTATGAAATGGCTTCTCGTCTTATCGCAGAAATAGAAAAAAAGGGATGGATACTGGTTTGCGCAGAAAGCGTTTCTGGTGGCAATATGGGAGTTTCTCTTTCTCGCGCCAAAGGAGCAGGTTCTTGTTTTGCTGGCTCTGCTGTATGCTATAAGGTCGAGGCTAAGAGAAAATTGCTCGATGTTCCAGACGAAAAGGAAGATGACTTGTATGACTTGCAAACAGCCAGAGATATGGCTTTAGGATCGCAAAATCTTTATCGGATTTCTCTGGAAAAAAAAGTAAGTCCCCAAGAGTCTTATTATAATAAACCCATTGTTTCCTTGTCCACAACAGGCAGGGCTGTCACTTATAAAGACAAATGGGAAGGTGGAGTCTATGCTGGTCTGGCATTTCCTGATGGTAAAGCCATAAGCCAATATTTTCCCCATACCTTTATCAATACCAAAGGAGAAGAAGATCAGGCAAGGACAAAAGAGGAGGGTATGCTTGTGGCAGCTTACAAAGCGATGCAGTATGCACTAAAAGAAATTCAGGAGCATCAATAAAAATACGCAGTGACGGATTATTACAAGCCGTCACTGTAAACAGACTATTTTTTACAATAGAGAAAAGCAAAAATAGAAAAAATAATGCCCATCATAACAAGAGATGCAGGTTCAGGTACCTGGGGGCCGACATCGCCTTGAATATCCGAAGCAGCGATCTGGAAGTTGTCCATGGCAGCATAGCCACCTTCCAATAAATCAATCAAGAGCGTTACATTTCCATTCGTATTGCCTGTTGCATCGAGAGCGACAATATGGTTTGTCCAGTTGAATATATTGGGCGCAGGGGAAATAACGCCAGTAATATCACTGTAAGCCAGCAATACACCATTTCCAGTTAGGCCAACGGCACCAGATGGGTTATCATACAAAGAGATTCGGAATTTTGGAGCCATTCCCCCTGATGGGACAAAAGGGCCTCCCCAGAAATTCAGATCCATAGAAGAAATGTCTAGCTTAAAGTTCAAAAACTGATATAAGCCAACATTGAACGATAGACCTAGCAGATCAGGATTTGCATCTGAAAGCATACCGACCACATAGTTTCCAGCAATTCCCTGGGGATCAACAAAGCCCGCTCCATTCCAGGCCAGATTGCCGCCTACCCTATAGGTTTCTACCGTATACTGCTGAGCAAAAGTAAATCCATAGGGCTGGTCCTTATAGATTTCATTGACGGTATTGTAGCTTCCGTCATAGCCAGAGTATGCATTGAATGCTGCTAAATCTGGATTTTCAAAGTTTTGGGTGTAGAGAACCGTAGTGGCATGGCCCAAACTTGCAAATACCAAAAAAACAAATACTGAAAGTAAAGCTTTTTTCATATTTTTTCCTCCTTTTGAGGATAGGACAAGCTATTCAGACAAATTTAGGATTCCCGATAGAATCAAGTAAAAGGCAATGATGTATATGACGATTCCTGGCTGTACCAGAATCAGGATTCCCAGAATGATGGAAACAACAGCCACTGCCTTTTTTGTTCTTAAATTTTTATAGGTTTTCATAGAAAATCAATTCTTATTTTTTGTATTTTCTCAGAAAAAATGCCAGAGATGCAAAGAATAAAAGGATGAATGTGCCTGGTTCTGGAACCTGGATAATAACCTGGACATTTTCGATTCCCCAGGATTCATCTGCTCCCCCTTGCCATCCACTACCACTTGCATACCAATCAATGGTAAGTGTGCTGGAAGTATGGGCAATATTTTTTAGGGCATTTTCCTGGTACATATTGTAGGCAGAATCAGCAGGCGTATTGAATCCCAGATTTCCTCCAGAATAAAGCAGGATATTGACTCCATTAGCATAGGTTCTAGGATTGTTGGAGAAGACTAAAGTTCCATTGACTGCTATGTTCAGGATATCAGGGCCGTATGGGGCACTGTCTCCATCCCATGAGTCCATGATGGCCAAGAGAAAATTCAGGTCTATGGCTGTATGAGTGGGAAGATTGTTCAAAGTAAGTCTGGTAATGGTTGCAGGATTGCCAGCACTGCTGTTTCTCAGCAAAGACCCCGAAAAGGTATTTCCTGTAGTGCCTATGCCAGAAAAGCCTGAAACGCCTTCGATGCTATTGGCACTTCCTGTAAATCCCCCAGTTACTCCAGAATAAAACGTTTGCGTTCCATCGAAGTTGTTATAATAGGCCTCAACAGGAACAGCCATTGCCTGAATGATACAAATAAAAAGGAAAACAAAGCATAATTTTGCCATGACTATCTCCTTAAAATAGTATTCAAAAATGATGGATTTAAGAGATATATTGTTTTAACAAATATAAAGATATTTTGCAAAAAAATAAAGGGAAAATTTTATAAAAATGTAAGATTTTTGAATGATAACAGGGGAAGCCAGGCAGAAAAATTTTATTCTAAGCTTTCGATCTCGGATTCTATAAGATCTGCCATAAAGCGGTTTTGGGTTTTATAGAAAGACAGGGCTTTTTTGTAGTATTCTTTTGCTTCGTTTTCTTTAGCGTCCTGAGCACAGAGCTTTGCCAGTTGCAGGGAGATATGGGCGACTTTTCTTTTATCAGGGAATTTTTCAGAACATTCTAATGATTTCTGCAAATTCAAGATAGCTTTATCGGGTCTGTGGAAACTCAGATATGTCTTTGCTATGCTTCTATAGGCCAATCCCAGCCCCTGTAGATAGTGAATTTTTTCGTTTTGAATGATGCTTTGTGAAAAATTTTCCATGGCCTTGAGAAGCTTGTTTTGCGATAGAAAAAATTCTCCTATATTATGGTATATTTTTCCTTGCAAAAAAATATCTCTTGCCTCCTGGCTTTTGCTTAAAGCTTTTTCATAGAAAGTGATTGCTTCCTGCTCAAGACCAGAATAGTATTTGTATCTGCCAATTTCATTTAAGGCAGATGCCATGCCAGAGCTGCTCCCTGCCTGTTCGTATAGCGATAAGGCTTCCTGGAAATACACCAACGCTTTTGTCAGATTGTTTTTTTTATTATACAATTGCCCCAACCTCAGAAATAATCGCCCCATTCCCTTTTTATTATCCTGATTTTTATAGACTTCCAGAGCATAGAGAAAACTTCTCAAGGCATTTTGATATTGTTTATTTCTTAAAAAAACAAATCCTATCCTTTCTTTTGCTCTTGCCATTTTTTTTATTGAATTGCATTGCTTATATATCGTATAAGATGTTTCATACTGGCGCATAGCCTCTTCCCAATTCTCTTGCTGGCAATACAAATCTCCCAGGAAGAGAAAGGTGTCTGCCTGGTATCCTGTCATGCCTAGTTTTTTACGAATTTTTAAAGATTTCTGTAAAAATTCATAGGATTCCTTGATATTGCCCATATAAAAGGAAACCCATGCTAGTTTTTCCAAAAGAAAACTCTCTCCTGGCAGATCTCCAGTCTGTTTTTTTAGTTCGAGGCTTTTTTGATAGTATGTCTGAGCTTCTTCCAAATTATATTGAAGAAGAAAATGATCCCCTAGCTTTTTCCATATAGCACTTTCTTGTGTAATTTGTTGAGATTTCTGGCTTATCTCCAAAGCTTTGTGCAAAATTTTTTCTGCCTGTTCCCAATCGCCTGATCGTCTATAGACTTGTGCATTCTTTTGCATCGGAAAAGGAGCTTTTTGGGTATGTCTTAATTCATTTAAATATATAGCTTCATGATAGTATCTTTGCGACTTTTCATATTCACCAGCTTGAGACAAAGCATCTCCTGTTCCATGGTAAATCCAACGGCGAATTTTTTTGTCGCATATTGGAGAATTCTCTAATAAAACATAGCATTCTTTATATTTTTGTAGAGCTTTTTGGTATTCTCCCTTTGCTATTTCTACTTTTGCTAAAAGACAGAGTACCTCTCCTTGCTTTTGGGTCCATTTCAAAGAATGGAAGAGATTCCCAGATTCTTTAAGCCTGTTTTCACTTTCTTTCCATCTCCCTTGCTGAAAAGAAAGCAAAGCAGAGAGGAAAAGTGCCTGAGCTTTTCCTCTTGTGTCTTTTTGAGCTTCCGCCAGACAAGCAGATTTTTGATATTGGTCTTGAGCCAGATTCCAATTTCCCTCTCTCTTGTGAACCAGGGCAAGTGCATGTAAAAAATTTTGTTCCCAAGGCAAATTTTTTACCTCTCTGGCAAGAGACAAGCCTTTCAATATATTTTTTTGTGCTTTTGGCAAATCAAACTGTAGCAAAAAAAGTCTGCCTAAAGCAAGGTAAAAAATCATTTTCTTTCTGCTATCTTTTGCTTTTTCTAAGCCTTTTTGCCAATATTCCTGTGCTTTTATTAAATTCCCATCTTTTTTTTGCCATTGACCCTGATAGTACAGTATTCTAGGGATAGCATCTTCATAAGAGATTTCCTGGGCAATAGAAAACGCATTGTTATAATGAGATAAAGCCTCTTTTTTTTCGTTTTCCTCTATTTGATGTGCGTAATCAAGACCCAAAATCATCAAGATATCCACGAAGATTTTTTTTTCTTCTATACCAGGGTTCATCACATAGGAAAAAAGATTAAAGCATTTTAAGGCATAGCCAAAGGCTTCATGGAGGTTTTTTCTTCTTAATTTTTTAGCAAGAAGGCCACAGCATAGAGAATATTTATCCCAGGAGTCTGCTCCTGCCCAGTGCCGAAGCATCTCAGTAAATTGTTTGGAAGAAGGCTGGGGAAAAATTTCTTGCATAGAATGGGCTATAGAAAGATGAATTTTTTCTTGTTTTTCTTTTTCGAGATGATCGTAGAGGCTTTTTGGGTAATGTATGTCACAAAAAGAATAGAAGGGGAGAAGAGGAGAAGGTTTAGGCGTATCTTCCCGTTGGATCAGACCAAGATTCTGTAAATGTTCCAGAAAATCGTATAGTTCTTTTTCTTGCAAAAATAAATTTTGGGTTTTCCAAAGAAGGGGAAAGGAAAAAGTTTCTCCCTGGACGCATGCGATTTCTAAGATTTCTTTTTCAATTTTTTCTTTTTGATGAAAAGCTTCCTTTGTTTCTAAAGGCTCAAAAGGAACTTCTTTCGCAGGCATTTGTTTACGGCAAAACAACTTTGTATATATTTTTGCATAAAAGGAATTCATATTTTGAGGAGGCCTTATGAGAAAGCATAAATCCAGGGGAAAGAGAATAAGAAGGTTATGCGAAGGGCGGGACTTGAACCCGCAATTCCATTGCGGAACCAGATCCTAAGTCTGGCGCGTATGCCAATTTCGCCACCTTCGCATTTTATGCGCCCTGAAAGAATCGAACTTTCAACCTTCAGATTAAGAGTCTGCTGCTCTACCTAATTGAGCTAAGGGCGCGTATTTCAAAAAAGCAAAAGCTATTATAGCTTCTTTCGAGGAAAATGTCAAGAAAAAAATATTGAAACAAAAAAATAGAATTGGCTAAGACAAAAAAACAAAAATTCTGTTGTATTCAGAAAGCAGAAAAGCTGAGTTTATTCGGCATGAAATAAAATATCGTTTGGAAGCTTTTCTTCACTTCTTGCAGGGGGAATCCATGTCGTGCGTAAAAAAGCACTGCCACCCAAATCGAAATATTGGATTTCGATTTGATGGTATCCTGCTTCGAGGGAAACAACAGAGGATCTCTTTTCTCTCCTATGATATCCTCTATTGTCAAGGACGGGATAGCCATTGATGTATAGCCAGGAACCGTCATCAGACTCCAGGCAAAATGTATACTCTCCTGCTATCTGGATTCGTATATATCCCCAATATCTTATGAAAAAAGGGCTTATAAAAGGCTTATCGGCTTCTTTATCCCAACAAAGATTCAGATTTTGGATAGAGGGATTTGTCGCTAAAATTGGCCCATCGAATCTTGGGCCTTCTTTTATCTGAGCATACAAAAAGGGTTTGAGGAGAGTGGGGTTGATCTGGCATGGAAGCAAAACCGAAGGCGTTTTTTTCTCCCCATCACTGGAACTTTGAGGCTCATATCGCCTGTCGGTATAGAGAAGCAAAGTACAATAGGGATGGAGAGAATATTCCTGGACAGAATAGGAATTTTTCAATAGGGAAAAAAGTTCCATCCTTTGAAATGCGTCTACAATGACAACAGGAGCATCCAGGCAGGAAAGCTCTTTTGCCTGAGATATAAATGCGGTTCTTGTGTAATTTTTTAAATAAATCGGTAAGGGCCAGCAATTTTTTCCGATGATATGGATATCCATAGATCGCCCCAGACCAGATTTATCTGCTATGTTGGAAATTTTACTCACCAGCTTAAAAATATCACGAGAGGTGTGAACATAAGCTTGGGGATGTCTTTCGCTGTCATATTCAACATAAACCACACGCCATATTTTGGGCCATTGAAGGCAAAGCACCATAGCCAAAATGCAGAGAAGAGAGCCATTAGCTATATTTTTATAAGCGTTCTTTCTCTTTTGGGTTATCCAATCGCTGATCTTCTGAAAACCATACCCTCCCGAAAGAGCCATAGGAAGAATAAAATTTAGGATCAGCCAGGGGGTTTTATAGGGAATAGAAGAATAGGCCACGAACATACCCAAAGCCCAGAAGGAACAAAAGAGGCCTCTTTTTTCCTTGGTGATCAGAGAGATACTAAAACCGATAGAAGCAGCAATACAAAGTGGAATTTCGTAGCGCAATAGAATATCATGGAGATAATAAAAAAATGGTTTATTGTGCCCTGATTCAACGCCTTCTTTGACCCATTTAAGATAAGTCAGGAAAGAATCTAAAATTCCTGACCAATTTGTAAAAAATGAGGTATATAGCAGAATCACAACCCATAAGGCTAAATTCCAGGAGAGAGGATGCTCCAGGAAAATGGCTTTTATCATTTCTGTTGCTTCTTTCAGAACCTGCCCTTTCTGGACTCTTGTGTTTGGCATCCTGAGAGAAAAGAAATGAGAAAGAAAATAGGCAAAAAGGAGAACAACGAAAGTGATTATAGAAGTTTCTTTTGTGCAATACACCAAAGCAGTAGATAAAGTAGCGAGGTAAAGGAAACCTGTTTTTTTTGTATCAGAATAAAAAACAATTCCCCAATAGATTCCGAAAGTAAAAAGGACCAGGAAAAGCTCATGAATGAAGTAACGGGAAAAATAAATAAAGTCGCAAGAAGATACCAATAGCACAAGGGAACAAAGAGATCCCCAAAATCCCCAATATTTATGGCTATAGACTATTCCTATCAATAGAAAAAGGGCAGCGACAACAACGGAAGATCTTATGATGGCTGGCGTAATCCCATACATCAAACTTGGAATCCATTGAATATAGTATAAACTGGGGCCATGATAGTTGTTTGGATCATATTGGTATGATGCAAATGAGTTGATAAGCTTAAACAAAAAACTAGCATTGACACCTTCGTCATTATGCAATGGTCGGACATCGAGTTGGAAAAAAGCCAGACAGACGAATAAAACAAGCAGCAATCCAGCGAAGAGAGAGTATATTTTGCGTGTCATAGAAATTGTCTCTTAAATTTTCATGGGCGTAACCTACATTTAAATTAAAAAATAGGACTTACGCAGACTTCTTTGCTCTTTGATAATTAAGGATTCTGAAAGAAAA
>CALKWO010000107.1 GCA_938003875.1 uncultured bacterium | reverse complement strand
TTCTTATTTGTGTTTATCTGTGTTTATCTGTGGTTCTCTTTAAAAATCGAAAAAGCTCACTTACACGCTGCGGAATATAGGTGTTACGAATATTCTGGCATGATGAATTTTTCCCCTAGATAGAGTTTGCGCACACTTTCATCTTGTACCAAATCCTGGGTATTGCCATGTCTTAAAATTTTTCCTTTATGAATAATGTATGTATGGTCTGTGATGCTCAGAGTTTCTCTGGGCTTGTGATCGGTAATTAAAATTCCTATATTCTTTTTTTTCAAATTTAGAATGATTTCCTGGAGGCCTTCTACTACTTTGGGATCAATGGCAGCAAAAGGCTCATCCAACATAAGGAAAGAAGGACAGGTGATCAATGCTCTTGTAACCTCCAGGCGGCGACGTTCTCCACCAGATAGGGTTCCTGCTTTAGAAAGTCTCAGGTGAATAAGGCTCATTTCCTCCAGCAAAGACATCATTCTTTCTTTGCGTTCTTTTTTACTGATATTTATATGTTCCAGGATGATGAGAAGATTTTCTTCTACTGTAAGTTGTGCAAAAATAGTAGGCTCCTGTGGCAAATAGCCAATGCCTATGCGTGCTCTGGCATACATGGGGAGCTTGCTAATTTCCTTTCCATTATAGTATATTTCTCCTTCATCGGATGCAACCAGACCAGCTACCATGCGGAATGTGGTTGTTTTTCCTGCCCCATTGGGCCCAAGTATTCCAACGATTTCTCCTTGCTTTATCACAAGAGATACATGATCCACAACCATTCTTTTATTATATATTTTTACAAGATTTTTTGTTTCTAAAAAGGATTCCATTTTTTTCCTTGCCTAAATAATGAAAGAACTTGATTTCTTCTGAAAGAAACATTAAAATAGTTATTACAAAATAGAAAAATTTCCTTTACTAAATGAGAAATACGATGGCTACTGAAAAAGATATTTTATGGTTTGCGAAAACGCTGAAGGGCTTCAAAATCCAAAAGCTTCTAGGAAAGAGTATGCTAGGCACTCTTTATAAGATCGAGCATCCTGTTTATGGAATATCGGTTTTAAAGTATTTTGAAGGCCAGGTTCTTGAGAACCCCAAATTGCTCAAAAAACTTCTTAGCGAATCCAAAACTGCTCAGGAAATTGAACATCCCTATGTCGCTCATATTTATCAGGTAGACTATCAGCCTCATCCCTTTATTATACGGGAATGGGTAGAAGGGTCAAGCCTTCAAGAACAGCAAAAAGACAAAGCTATGCCTGCGCTGGATGCGACAGAGCTTTTAATCAATATTGCTTTGGGAATCCAGGCTGCCTATAATTTTAGCATTCGTCATAAAAATATCAAGCCAGCAAATATTATTTTAACTCCTCAGGATTCTCTGAAAGTCGTAGATTTCCTTTTGCCACCCTCTGTTCCTTATTATATTTCGCCTGAGCAAATTTTAGGGAAAAAATCAGACATACGCTCTGACATCTATTCTTTGGGGATCGTTTATTATAAAGTTTTGACTGGCCGTGTTCCTTTTGCTGGCAAAATGAAAGAAACCTCTAAAAAACATCTGGAAGAACACTATCCACAAATTCCTGATCTCCCTGATGAAATCAGAGAAGTACTGGATCGTTGTCTGGCTAAAAAAGCAGAAGAAAGATATAACGATCCCATGGAACTCGTAGCTGGCCTGAGAAAAGCCAGGCAGAGGTTGCTTGAAGACAATATGCTGCAAAATCCAGTGACAAAAGAAAGCGTAACATTTTCTTTGCCTAAAATCGAAGAGTTGATAAACATTCTTGCGCCTTTAAGCCAGTCGGGAACAAATCTTTTGAACACAACAAGTATGCTTGTTGCGCAGAAAAGGAATGATAGCCTGGATATAACTCAGGCAATTATCCCTGAAGAAATAACAGAAGAGATAGTACCTTCTCTCGAAGAAGTTTTGCAAGAAAACCCAGAAGAAATTCTGACAGAAAACAGAGAAACTTACCAGGCCAAAAAAACATTTTCTGTATCTTTACATACGGATGAGGAAGATTTTTGGGATATTGAAATCCTGGAGGAAAAAACGCCTATTGATCCTGCCTATGAAAATCTTCCCAGAAATATTCCAGAGTATCTGGAAAGAGCATTGCTCCTGGCAACAGATGTAAAAACTCTTAGACAAAATGGGAAAGTTCTTTCTTCTCTTACTATACCTTGCGCAAGAGGACAAAAAGAAAAAGTACTAGACTATCTGCGCCTTGTATTAAGAAGAGAATGCTGGGTCGTGCAGGAAGAAGAAAGTAATGAAAAAATTTATGTTGTAGTGGATTTGGAATTGGCGAAAACCTTTCGGTATTTTAACTATTTTGAAGACAGAATACAGAATGCTCTTTCTAAGCTACCAAAGCTTTCTACAATTCATAAAAGCATTATTACAAGGGTTCAGCCTATCGATGAAATCCAGGTTGTAGAGGAAGAGGGAAAAGCAGATAAAAGCCCTACAAAAGATTCCAAAGACGCTTCTCTCTATAATGTTCTGGACACTATCATCGGAATCACAGAAAAGGAAGCCCAGTCATCAGGAGAAGAAATTCCCGAAGAATTTGAAGAAAAAATCGAGCGAGATGAACAAATTTTATATGAAGAAACCTTAGATCTTATGATCAATTTCCAGAATCCATGCCAGACAAGAGCCTGGTTCAAACTGGTCAAAGAGCATGGATGGGAACAAGGCAAACACTTTGAGTTGCAGACCAAAAAAAAGCATGGTCTGAAAAATTTGTGCTTTACCATCAATCTCATGGAATTGCAGGAATACGAAAGAAAAAGAACAAACGTTTCCAGCGTAAAGGAATTTTTCCAGGGAGATTATGACATTACCCGATTCGATCACGGTGGAATGGCCGCTGTTTTAAAACTAACCACAAAAGACGATACTATCATATTTTTACGCCCTGAGAATCATTGGGCAAGACAAAAATTCGCTCCTTATCTCTGCGTAAGGCACGGATCTGATGGCAAAGAATGTGTATATGCCCAGATGCCAAAAGGCACGGAATTCGTGGTAAAGGTGGCATTTGAAGGAAGAGAAGAAGCCTTGATCTATGAATCTCGTTTGCTTTCTAATCTAGCACAGGATGCAAACATCAGCAAGAATATCATTGGTATGGTTCAACAAGGCAGCTTCCTGGCATCTCCAGAGGAAAGCTCTTCAGAAAAGCAGGAAGAAAGAATCGGCTATTATATGATGATGGAATATGCTTCCTGGGGAAACATCGACCAGTTTAGTAGAAAATTTCCTGAGTATCATTTACCTCCCAATATCGCTTTGCTGGTCATCTATGGTATGGTGTTGACATTGCAACATTTAAAGAAAAAAGGCATTATCCACAGAGACATCAAGCCTCAGAATATACTGATGGACCCCGAAGGCGTGCCAAAGCTTTCTGATTTTGGCCTTGCTATCACAGTAGAAGAGGCAGGAGCACAATTGAATGAAGAAAGAAGAAGGCTCTTACGGCTTGTGGATAAGGAATTCTTGACTATCAGCAATAAAAAAGAACAGTTACAAACAAGAGTCAAAAAAATCAGAGAGAAAACAAGACAGCTTGTTTGGGATAAAGAACAAGATAAATTCGAAGAAATGTCTCTAAAATTGAATGAAATGTATCGAGAAATCGAAGACCTGATAGCCCAAGAAAAAGCGCGAGCTGAAGGACTTAAAGAAAGATACCGCCCCATGAGTGCAGAGGAAATCGCCCTAAAGGGAGAATTTGCTGGCTCTCTTTACTATGCTGCCCCAGAACAATTTGCTCCAGCAAAAGTCTTGACCTGCCAATGCGATGTTTACCAGTTGGGCGCAGTCTCATACACCATGCTTACGGGGAAATTCCCTGTAAAAGGGAAAAACATCGCTGAAGTTATGAGCCAGATCGTTTTAGGGCATAAAAAACCTCATGTGACAGAAACCCTGAAAAAGACACCACTGACAGAGCAAATAGACGATCTCATCTATCAAATGATGGAACAAGATCCAGAACAAAGGATTACCATAGAGGAGACAAGAGATAAGCTGGAAAATATTCTTGTCACTTTTTCCCAGGAGCTTCTTCAAGAGCCTGTTTTCAACTTACCTGGCCGACTAAAATCGGAAAAAGAGATTAAATCATGGAATGAAAAAATTGAAAATTCTAAAAAGATATGCCAAAAAATGCTTCCTGCTCTCGAAAAGATAATACAAGAAATAAAAGCCGCGAAACAGAAGGAAAAAGAAGAAAAAGAGACAGAAGAAAGAGTCAAAAATACCAAGAGTAATAGCATAGAAATCATTTCACTTTGGAGAGAAAAAGGCAAAGAAGCCAGTCTGTTTCGTTTCCATTGCCCTAGTTGCAATAGAAAATTACAGTTGCCAACAAGCAAGGTAGGTAAGACTATACAATGCCCTAATTGCAAACAAAAACTTATGGCAAAATATTTGGATGAATGAAAAATGAAAATAGTTCATACAGCAGACTGGCATATTGGCAAAGCCATCAAAGGTAGACACAGAGGGTCAGAATTTCGGGAGATATTAGAAGAACTCAAAAATTTTCTGATAGAAAAAAGCGTAGATATCTTGATTGTCGCTGGCGATATTTTTGACTCTTCAACCCCCTCAGCCGAGGCAGAGGACATAGTGTACAATTTTTTCCATGATGTTTCTTTGTCAGGAATATATACTGTTGTTATAGCGGGGAACCATGATAGTGGACTACGCTTTGAGGCTATTTCTAATTTGATGGCATTGGCCAGGGTCACGATGCGCGGGTTTGTCAGCGAATCAGACAGAGCAAGAATCTTACTACCATGCAAGGATGGCAGTAAGGCACAAATCATCTTGTTGCCTTTTCTTCCAGAGAGAACATACATTCGTGCTGAAAATCTGGTGCAGGAAGAAAGAGACAATCCCAAGGTCTATTCAGAGGAAATAGGAGAGCTTTTAAAAAGGCTTTGCAAAAGTTTTACAGATGATACATTCAATATCGTTGTAGCCCATATTCTTATGCATGGTGCAAAACCTGGAGGTGGCGAAAGAAGGCTCTATCTAGGGGATAACTATGCGGTATATCCAGATGCTATACCATCCCATATTGATTATATGGCTTTAGGACATATACACCTTCAGCAAAAAATAGAAGCCCCATGTCCTGTCTATTACCCTGGCTCTATTGTACAACTGGATTTTGGCGAGAGCAATACAAGCAAAGGCTTCTTGTATTTGGATGCCAAACCTGGTCAAAAAGCACAGCCAGAATTCATTCCATTCAAATATGGAAAGAAATTGAAAGAGCTCAAGGGAACGATAGAAGAAATCACAAAACTATCGGAAAGCGATCCAAGCCTCAAAGATGTTTATCTCAAAATCACAGTGAAAGCAGATGCTTCCACCTTAGGAGTATCCCATCAGATAAAAAAAATTTTCCCTGATGCGGTTGACATTCGTAAAGAATATGAAGCAATCCCTTCTCCTGGCATTAGCTTTCAAAGCACCCAATGGTTGCCAGAGCTTTACAGACAATACTATCAGAAACAATACCCAGGAGAAATTCCTCAGCATATCATGGATGAATTCAACAGAATTTATTCCTCTTGCCAGGAAGAGAAAAAAAATTTTTAAAAATCACAAACAGATTTTTTTTTCTTGCGTATTTTATATTAAGAAGATTCTTATAGCAATCTCCTACTTTCCTTCCATCAATATTCATCGACGACCTAGAAACCCCGGAAACGGGGTTTTTTTATTTTAATTGTATTAGTCAAAGTGATTTTGTGCAAAATGAGTAGTGCTATGGAAATAGCATCTACTCCATTTTGCGGTTCTAGCATACTTTTAAAGAAGGTACTATTTATATCTTCTTTTGAAATATGTTCAACAACATTTTGAGTAACACATTTTTTTAAAATCCACTGCAATCTTAGAGGCAATCTCTTGACAAGATAGCCAAATATTGAGATACTATGTTTCTTATATTTTTTTTTAATAGATTTATTTACAGAAAGGTTTATCAAATGGGTTTTTTTGATAAAATCAAAGACAAAGTAAAAAGTGTAGCCGATGGAGTAGCAGAAAAAAGCAAAGAAGTATCGGGAAAAGCAAAAGAAGCGATGAAAGATAAAGCCGTCCAGGAAGTCGTGAGTCGTGTTCTGGAAATTCTTCTCAAAGAAGTCCCTGCTGCGTTGGCTGATCAGGCAGAAGATGCTATTAAAGACTATGTAAAAGAAAAAGTAGCCGACCTGGTAAAAGAGCAAGTAGAAAAAGTAACACAAGGCACAATGCAAGATTTAACAGATGCTATCGTAGAGGCTGCCACGGAAAAAGTTGTCGACATTGCAGTAGATAAAATCAAAGAAAAATTTGCTGGCCAGGCATAAAACAGATTCATCCCGAAGGGACGAAATATAATAGCCAGGGGCAACGCCCCAACGCTGTTAAGATAAGATTGTAGCCGCAGGGTTGCGCCGAAAAAGTCATGTCTACTCAAAAGTCTAACGCCAGCGCAATCCCTGCGCCTTTGGTCAATACCCTTTAACTGGGTCACTTAAAAAGGTTCGATTCCGTCAGTCTCTATTGGCAAAAGACGCAGGGATTGCGCTGAAGGTCGTCTTTTCCGAATAGATGGTCATTTTCGGCGCAACCCTGCGGCTACAAATCATTGTTATGTAAGTCATTATTGCTTAATGCATATGATGTTTAGGTTTATAATCAGCATAGTCTTAGCCTTAACTTAACAGCGTTGGGGTAACGCCCCTGGTATTTTAAATAGTCTCATATAGAATTTAGAGCTACGACGAGAAGCTGAGAAATCTGGTCTTTTTTGTATTCCACCGAAGCTCTTTTGGAATTAGGGCGTGGTTGCGAAAGATCCGAAAGTTTTTTCTGTGCATTTTCGATCTGGGAACAATCCAGATCATTCCCAGAAAGCAGCTCTTCTACTTCTCGGAAACGGCAGGGAATGGGGCCTATTGCGCCAGCAGCAATACGGAAGTTTTTCTTCCCGTTTTCTTCAAACATGGCAAGGCTGAGATTCAGGCTGGAAAGGTCCATACCAGCACTCCTGGCTCTTCTTACATAAACAGAGTGGTTTTTGCCAGGGAGAAAAGGCAGAAAAAAATGCGTTACTATTTCCTCTGGGCCTAAGATAGTGCCTGGCTTTCCTGTTTTAGATCGGGCTTGATAGAATTCTTCCAGCAAGACAGAGCGTTTCCCCTGTGGGCCAAGAATATGGACTACGGCATTGAAAATCAGAAAAACGCTTCCTGCCTCAGCCCCAGAAGCAGCATTGCAAATATTTCCGCCGAAAGTTGCTCTGTTGCGGATTTCATAGCATCCCATTACCCTGGAAGCTTCATAGAGAGCGGGGAAGAAATCTTTGCCTTCCTTATAGTTCAAAAGTTCAGTAAAGGTAACAAGGGAACCTAAAGAAAGACCTTCCTGATTTTTTTCTATTTTTTTCAATTCTGGTATGTCCTGGATTTTTTTTATATCCAATACATGCTGGCAAGGAGAATATCCACCGCGCATTTTTACCAGTAAGTCTGTACCACCAGCTAAAATCTGATAGTCTTTGACCTGGCGGGCTATTTCTAAAAATTCTGCAAAACTTTTAGGATCGTAATAATGAAACGGTATAAACATATTCAGCTCTTTTCTTTTCTATGTGGGACAATACTTGTGTATAGTTCTCCTGGATCTTTTTTCTTACGATTTCCGCTTGAAGAGGCAGAGCATCGAACTCCAGCCCTGTCGCGTCTTTCACAGCAGCAAGAATAGCAGGGGCAATTCCAATCACAGGATGTTCTCCCAGGCACTTAGCACCATAAACCATTTTCTGGTCGAATGTTTCGACAAAATGGGTGTACATTTCTATGCCTTTTGTATCCTCTGGCGTGGGGATTTTATAATCTGTGAATTCGGGATTCCGTATTTTGCCTTTGCTGTCATATTGAATCTTTTCCATGATCGCTCCACCGATTCCCATAATAACAGCTCCTTCTACCTGACTTTTTGCCATTTTAGGATTGATGACCTTGCCAATATCAAGGGCAGAGGATACCATGCGCACAAAAATCTGGCCGCTTGTGATGTCTACGTCTAAAACAACCCCCTGGCATCCATAAGTCCATTGGGATGCTGCGTTTCCCTGGCCCGTTTTTTCATCGCTGTATTCCATTTCAGGCATATACGCACCATAGCCTACAGGAGGAGAGCCACAGGTTCGACCATTCGGAAAAGTATAGCCGAGCATAAGATTTTTGATGGGGATGCTTTTTTCTTTATCAAATAAATAGTATACCTGCTTGCCATCATATACCATATCTTGAGCTGATTGTCCCATAGCAATAGCAGCATTTTCCTTGATTTTTTGGATAGCATCCTGCGCAGCTTTATAAACGGCATTGCCTACCATCCAGGTAGAACGAGAAGCCACAGTCTGCCATTCATAAGGTGTATAGCGAGTATCTGGGATGGATGTCACTTCGATTTTATGGACAGGCATCAGCAATGCTTCTGCCGCAATCTGCGTTATGGTTGTCAAAAGGCCCTGCCCCATATCGGTCGCGCTAATCATGACATTGACGGTAGTATCTTCATTGAACCTTACAATTGCAGTAGAAAAGCCATTGGTCGGCATACCAGGAGCCTTAAGAAAATTGGCTAAGGCATATCCCCTCGTAAGAGGGATTTCCTGCTCATGGGAAGACCTATACTTCTCCATATCTTCTTCTACAAATTGCATACATTCCAGAATATTGCCATCATCTTCTCGTACTGTCTGGCCTATGCTATTTTTATGCCCAGGTTTAATCAGGTTCAGTCTGCGTATCTCAGAAGAGCTACGCCCTGTCCTTTCAGCAACTAGCTCTATCATCCTCTCTGCCAGAAGGGCAGCTTCTGGATGGCCATAGGCTCTGTAAGCTCCCAGAGGTGGCTTATTGGTATATACTCCATAGGCATCTATTTCTAAATAAGGAATGTAATAAGTCCCTGAAGTAACTATGCCTCCAGGCTGCACGATGTTGATGGCATAGCCTGCGTATCCACCTGAATTCAGAAGATAGGTAACTTTCAGTCCATGGATCATTCCCTCTTTATCGAAATCTACTGTAAATTCCCCATCCAAGCCTCTGCCGACGACTGTGCCAAAAAACATTTCTTCTCGATCTAGTTGTATCCTCACATATTCGCCTGGAAAATGCTTTGCAACCAGAACAGTAAGAGGTTCAATGGTGACATCGGATTTTCCTCCGAATCCGCCGCCTAGAAAATATGTGATAACAGAAACTTTTCGCATAGGCAGATGAAATGCCTCACAAAGAAAGTGTCTGACATCAAAGGGCGATTGTGCTGATGTGTACACTTCTAAAGAATCATCATTTGCCCATCTGGCGATAGTAACGTGAGGCTCCATCTGGCAATGAGCAAGGTGAGGCCAATGTATCTTTGCCGATGCGCTATAGTCTTTCTGCTCAAATTTATCAGGATAAGGGTCTCCTGTCCGAATACGGAAGTGCTGAAAAATGTTTGTCCCTTGCTTTGGGAAAAAGCCTGGTATGGCAGGAATATGCTCATGGATCAGAGGCGCATCTTCTGCCATAGCTTCTTTACACTCGAAAACGGCTGGCAAAGATTCGTATTCTACCTTTATCTTGAGAGATGCTGCCAGGGCAATTTCTTTGGTTTCTGCAACAACAGCAGCAACAGGCTCTCCTACAAAACGGACTTTGCCTCTGGCGAGAGGAGGCTGGTCTTTGATACAAACGCCGATGGTTTCATGGCTATTTTCTCCTGTGACGATGCCTCTTACGCCAGGAATGGCCAGAGCTTCTTCGCAGGAAATTTTCTTTATCAAGGCATGAGGTTCGCTGGAACGCACTACCCTGGCAAACAATTCCCTGGGAAAACGTAAATCTGCCGTATATTTGGCACTTCCTGTAGCTTTGGCTATTGCCTCAACACGAGAAAGATTTTTTCCAATGCTTTTGTATGTCATAATGCTTTTGTTTCCCTTTCTGAAAAAATTGGCTCTGTACTCTGTGCTCACATAAGGCATAACTATTAATATTACATGATTCTGAAGTTTTTTTCAAAATTTTTTTTATGCTTAGACAAAAAAGGGAAAAAACAGGGTCTTTGTTTATAAACGCATTTATATATCCTAAACATTTTTTCAGGAGATCGAGCATGAACCGTTCTTTGATTCAAAAAATCTGGTGTAATGTTTTGTCATTGCAACGAATTCCCTTAATTGGATTTATTTGCATCCTTTCTTTTCTCTGGTATTTCTCTCTTAAAGTCAAGAGTGTGGTGTTTTTAATTCCTTCTCTTGTGGTATGCCTTTTAGTCTATTTTTTCCCTAAATTTTTCAGAGTAATACGATTCCTGGCTAAGATTTCTATCATTGCAGGCATAGTTATTTTTTATCTTATGTGTCTTCTCGTCGTTCATGATACGCTCTTAGGACTTTTAGGAATTCTGGCTTTATTCTTACTTGTGCTGAATTTTTGGGACAGGGAAAGGCAAAAATGCGAGCTTTCTCCTATACATGGATTTTGGAAAAAAGCTATCCCCATAACAGGGATTCTTGTTTTTCTTGGCTTAGGAATATGCGATATTCTAGCATCTAAAGAACTTGCTAAAATCACCCAAAAAGCAAAAGAAATGGAGATTCCTTTAGATTTAAAAGCATTAAAGAAAGTATCTGGTCAGGAAGACATCCAGGAAGAAAAAAATGCAGGCCCTATCGTTCTCGCGTGCAGCCAGATGCTGCGAGATACTTATCAGAAATGGCTTTCTGATATGGCAACTACAAACCCTGGCTCTGTCTGGGAAACCATGAAATCCTCTGTAAGAAAAAGCCTTTTCTCTAAAAAAGGAATCCATGAAATCCCTGAAGGTCAAATACTGAATACTTTAGAATGGGATGCTTTGAAAAAATTTCTGGATTCTACAGAAAAAATACGTACAATCTTAGAAGCAGCCATGGAATTTGAACAAATCCAGATTCCTATTGAATTTCCTGCTACGGAAATAGGAATGATGGAAACCAAGATAGCCCATCTTTATGATATACGTAATTGCATGAACTATTTTTCCTTGCATGCTGATTATTATTGCCACACAAAACAAGAAAAAGAATTTATTGCAGTACTGTCTATGATGATAAAGCTGGCGAATCTTCCTGCAAGAGAGCCTTTTATAATTTCCAATATTATTAAGGTTGTTTTGCAAAAAAATGTTCTCAAAAAGATGGAAAAAGGGATGTCTGTTTTTTCCATCTCATTGCAGGAAAAAACTCTTAGAAACTGGCAGAAGCAAATAGAACCCTGGTGTGATTTTGCTCAATCTAATTTAGATATACCTGGAGTTTCTGAATTCCTTTGGGTATACCATACAGCCCAGAAGTCGCGATGGGATTTTATCTTCCCTGGCGAAAATGTACATGGATTCTTTCTCCCTCGTGCTTATTTTATCTTTTCCCCTTCAGCCTGGACAAAGATAGACCTTGCCTATCTCATGGAAAAGCAGCTAGAAAAAATACAATGGAGCAGAGAAGAAAAGAGCATACGAGAATTTTTAGCAATAAAAGAAAAAGAAGTATCCTATTTTTATCCTTTGACTAATTTAGTACTCCCTGCCTGGGGCAGCATCTATCAAAAGAATTTTGAAACACTGACTCTCAGCCGATGTGCCTGGATAGCTTTGGAAACCGTTATATCTGTAAAAGAAAACCAAGATACTTCTAACTCTCTGGAATCTTTATTTAAAAAGGACATTCCATATCTATTGGATCCATTTACCACGCAAAAATTGAGCTATGAAAAATCCAGTAAAGCCTGCTTCATTCATGGTACAGCCAAAACAAAAGCAGGAGAAGGAAAAGAAGAAGCCCTTATAGGAATTACGATTACGATAGAAAATCGTTAAAATCGCTTCAGGAACCCATCATGTGCTATGACGAAGAGGAATGGCTCGGAAAGGTTTTCGATGAAATGGGAGGTATGCTTTTGGGGTATCTGAAAGCATACCTGCGAGATGAACAATATGCAGAAGATGTTTTGCAAAACGTTTTTGTTCGTCTTGTGAATTCTAAACGAAAGAATTATCCCATAGAAAACCTGCGTGCTTTTTTATTTACTTTAGCTTCTCATGAAGCAAAACGCTTTTTAAGTAAGCAAGGAAAGCATATTCATGCCTTGCGTTCCACCCAGGGCAATATTTTAGAGAAAAAGCCTGAATCTGTGATGTCGCCAGAGGAAAGCCTTTCCTTACAAGAGGCACTTCTCTCTTTGCCCTGGGAGCAACAAGAGGCAGTCTATTTAAAAATTTATGCCCAAATGACGTTAGAAGAAATTTCCCTTTGTCTCTCCATTCCTCTTAATACGATAGCAAGCCGCTATCGATATGGAATGGAAAAAATAAAAAAAATTTGGAGAGAATAGCTATGTCGGAATGGGAATCTTTAGAAAAAAAAATGCAGCAATGGCAACCTATCACGCCATCCAGAGCTCTCAGAGAAAGATGTATCCGCTCTGCTTTAGCTCCACCAAAAGACAACTCTATGGAAATTTTTACAAGATGGTTTGTAGCTGCCTGTATCCTTTTACTTTTTTCCTTTTGGGTAAAAAAAGAAAAAGAAAATGCTTTTCTTTCCTCTCCTTCTATGGTATATGAAAAGTCGAATAAAGAGACTTTTCCCCAAGAGATTACAGAGATAGCTTTGTCCAATAAAATTTTGTTGTCAACATTCCACTCAGGAAAAACCGACAGCCCCTCTCTGTTTTCTTCCTGGGATATCATCAGGAACTGACTTATGAACAAAAATTTGGAAAAATTGATTGTCCATGCTTTGCCCTTAGAAAAGCTGAGCTATCAGAATAGGATAGGATTTCTTCGACAAAATCTTCTTGTTGCCCAAAATCTTCCAGAAGAGATGGTTAGCATAGACCCTAGAACGCAAGACACAATAGTCTATTCCCTAAAGCGGAAAAACCGTCCTCACGATTATGTCAATATTTTACAAGAAGATACAGAAAAGCCCTGTCCTGTCTGTTTGGGGGAAACGACAGAAATCTGGGATACAGCAGCTCTAAGTACAGGCTATACCTTTATCAACGCCAATTTATTTCCCATCGTTTATCCCTTTGGGGCTGCGCAATGGCCTGAAGCAAAAGCCTCTGGAGACAACGCCCTGGGAACACATCTTTTGCAGTGGCATAGCACAGAGCATGATAAAGATTTGCACAATATGCCTGTTAAGGATATTGTGGTTTGCCTTGAGCGTCTGGCTGCTGTGGAAAAATATCTTTTAACGCAAGACAGTCCTGCCTGCGGAGAAGGAATTCGCGGTTATATCTGGATCATCAAAAATTATGGAAGGCAATCTGGTAGCTCCTTAAAGCATGGACATTTGCAAATTATTCATAGCAACATAATGCCATCTGCCATTCTCAGAGACCAGCAATTGCTACAACAGGAAGGCAAAGGATTCAGCACTATCCTTCAAGAGAAAGGAGGGCAGAATCTCCTCATCAAAAGCTATAGTCATGGCCAGGTTTTGCTTTTTACACCCTTTTGCATGAAGCGTATGCTCGATGCGAGCATTTGTTTCCAGAATGCAAAAAAAAATTATCTGCACTCTCTAAGCCAGAGTGAAATACATGGACTAGCAGAGGCTCTAAAGGAAGCCATTTCTTCTGTTTTGATGCTTATGCCTTATCTGGAAAAAGAACCAGCATATAACCTTTTGTTTCATATAGGAGAAATAGGTGGGCTCTACATTGAAATTATACCTCATACGCAGGAAATGGGAGGCTACGAACATCTGGGGGCATATACCTGCCTGCTAACGCCAGAAGAGTCAACGACTCTCTACAGAACAAAAATTTCAGAGTTGTACTGCTGTCAGGGATAGACACAGCGCAATCCCTGCATCTTTGTTCAATACCCTCTAAACCGATTGCATTGTATTTCATAAGCTATTAATAATCAATATTTTAAATTTAAAAATTCTTAAGCTAAGCAATAAAAAATTTTATTTTTCTCTTATTTTTTGACTTACTGCATTATTTTTTTTCGTCTTTTCTTGACTCTGTATGCCTTGTATGATAAGCTTAAATATAAGCGTCAAGAAAAATTCTATTTTTCTGTTCTGGGAAGGCAAAACTTATGAATACATATCATAAAATAGAAGACGAGCATCAAAAGCCAGAAAACCATAATCTGGAAATAAGGCAATTAATCGAACGTCTTCAGCGTAAGTTAAGAGAATGCTTGCTGGAAGAACTTTGGGACGATAAAGAATGTATCGAAGAAGCCATTATACAACCCGATACGTATTTCTATAAATTTCAGACATATAAAGAGAAATATTTGGATAAGCTGGCCGACCTTCAAAGGATCTGGAACGAACTGGTGACATTGGAAAAGACCAAAACACGTTGAAATTGTGTACCCAAACTTTGTGGTAATTTATTTCAAAAAGGAAAAAAAACATGAATCAAGATATTCAAATCAAGACTACGCCTATAAAATTTGAAAAAGAATTAGCTAAACAAGTTATGGATTGGGGAATTAAGACATTGCGTGTTTATGATATCTGGAAGCTAACACAAGGAGAAGGCGTTAAGGTAGCGGTTCTCGATACTGGAGTTATCGATCATCCCGATCTTAAAGTCAATATCAAAGGGGGAATCAATTTTAGTTCATCGGATAAAAAAGACTATATAGATCGTCAAGGACATGGAACTCATGTTGCAGGCATCATCGCAGCACAAAATAATGACTTTGGAGTAGTTGGGGTAGCTCCGAAGGCAGAGATTTATGCTGTAAAAGTATTAGGAGACCAAGGCTATGGCAGCTTTGAGATGATCGCCCAAGGGATTGATTGGGCAGTGGAAAATAAAATGGATGTCATATCCATGTCTTTAGGAAGCGCAACTCCTCATTCTTCCATCCATGATGCGATAAAAAGAGCTTATAAGAAAAATATCACCATTGTAGCAGCAGCAGGAAACGATGGAGACGAATACGATGACAATGATATGGGATATCCTGCACGCTATCCAGAAACTATTGCCGTTGGCTCTGTCAATAAATATCTGAAAAGAAGCTGGTTTTCTTCTGATGGCGAAGAACTCGACATCATGGCACCTGGTGAAGAGATCTATTCTACCTTCTTGAAAAACGAATATGCTATTCTCTCTGGAACGAGCATGGCAACTCCTTTTATCACAGGCGTTTTGGCTTTGCTTATTTCAGAACACAGAAAATCAAAAAGCAAAAAGACCCCGATTGATACTCCTGAAAAAATTCGGGAACATTTGATCCGTACAGCAGATGATGCAGGAGAAATAGGAAAAGACAATTTCTATGGATATGGTATTGTTTCTCCTACAAAATTGCTGGAAGGAATCAATATTAAGGCATTGTATGCATAAGCGACTTTTGGTTGCAGTGACAGGCGCAAGTGCATTGCCTTTATCTGTAAGATTTTTAGAAGTATTGAAAGAAAAAAAAATTGAAAGACATCTTGTGGTAAGCCATCATGCCCAAGATGTCCAAGAATGCGAGCTTAAGAAAAATATCTCATGGGATTGTCTTTGCGAAAAAATGTATCAGGATGACGATATTTCCTCTTGTGTTTGCTCAGGCTCTTACCCCATGGATGGAATGGTCATTATTCCGTGCTCTATGAATACGCTTGCCCATATAGCACATGGCATAGAAGACAGCGTTATTACTAGAGCTGCTGGGGTTCATCTGAAACAAGAGCGAAAGCTAATCCTGGTTCCCAGAGAAACTCCGCTTTCTTTAATTCATCTGGAAAATATGCTTCTTGCAAAAAAGTCAGGCTGTAGTATTGTATTTCCTACTCTGGCTTTTTATTTTTCCCCACAGAGTATAGAAGACATGATGGAATTCATCATAGGAAAAATCCTGGAGCTTTTTTCGATTGAACATAGTCTTTATCCATTATGGACAGAAAAGGCCTCGACAAAAAAAAATGGTAAAAAAGCAAGGCATAAATATGAGTGAATCTCTCTCTATCCTTTTGGTAGACAATGAAGAAAGTGTCCTGGAAACTATAGGTGCCTATCTCCATGATTTAGGCCATAATATAGAAAAGATCAAGGACGGAAACATCGCATTGCAAAGGATAAACACAAAAACCTATGATATGGTTTTAGCTGATGTCTTTATCCCTGAAATAGATGGATTGACATTGTTATCAAAAATCCAGGAAGTCCGTCAAGAAATTTCTGTCATTATCCTTAGCAAACATAGCGACATGGATATAGTGATTCAGGCGTTACGTCTAGGCGCTACGGATTTTTTATTAAAGCCTATCAAGTTGGAAGAATTAGACTATGCCCTGGAAAAGATCATAAGCAGACGTTCTTTACGTAAAGAGACAAGGCGTTTCAGCGAGACGCTCAAAAATGTGCAGAGCTGTCGGGTGTTGAATGCTAAATACCCTGCTATGGTAGCCGCAAGCTCCTCTATGAAAAAAATTGAAGAACAAATTGCAGAAGTTGTTAGATGTGATATAGACACAATTTTAATTACAGGGGAGACTGGCACAGGTAAAGAAGTCGTTGCTACAAGAATCCATGCGCAATCCCATATACCTGAAAGTCCGTTCATCGCTGTAAGCTGTCCTGTACTTTCAGACTCTCTTATGGAAAGTGAGCTTTTTGGTCATATAAAAGGATCGTTCACTGGTGCCATAAGTGATAGAGAAGGCTATTTCGAAATGGCGCACAATGGGACTTTATTTTTGGATGAAGTAGCGGATCTTTCGCCCAAAGCACAAGGCGCATTGCTCCGTGTTTTGGAAACAAGGACTTTCCGCCGTATAGGCGCATCGCGTGAAATCTCCGTGAACGTGCGTGTGATTACAGCGACAAATGCCTGTCTGGAGAAAGCTATTTCAGAAGGGCGTTTTCGCAGAGACCTTTTTTACCGTCTCAACCTATATTCTATTAAAATTTTGCCCTTGCGAGAGCGTAAAGACGATATTTTGCCTTTGGCAGAATACTTTCTGACATGCTATACAAAATACCACAATCGCCCAAAGCTTTTTTTTTCACAAGAATCCAGAGAATCTCTTTATAAATATGATTTTCCAGGCAATGTACGAGAACTCAAAAACATAGTAGAACGAGCAGCCATGATTACGCCAGGAGAATGTATATCGCCTGAACAACTCGGCTTCCTGCAAACACAAAACAATCTTTACCATCTAAATGAAATTCGCATGGAAGATGAACGACTCCTGATGCTTAAGGCCTTAGAAAAAAACAAATGGAACCTGCGTCAGGTAGCGAATGATTTGAATATTCCCTATTCCAGCCTGAGATACAAATTGAAAAAATGGAGAATAGAAAAATCTTGATTGGAAATTTAGAACATGGAGTTATCCGTAAAATTGGCGATTTTAGTCACTTACAAGTAAAATCTCATACAAAAGTGTAAAGATTTTTCACCGCAGAGACGCGGAGAACGCAGAGAAGAATAAAAAATATAAAAATTTTTATCTGCGGTAAATTTTTTTCTTTTTGGTTACGATTTATCCGTGTTAGGAAAATAAAGCTATGATTTCGTTTTCTCGAGAAGATATATTTCTGATTACAGGCGCAAGTTCAGGAATAGGAAAGGATATTGCCTTACGTTTCCATGAACTAGGCGCAAGTGTTATTGCTAGTGGTCGTAACATGGAAAGATTATCCTCATTAAAAGAAAAAGCCAGTCAGCCAGAGAAGATTTTTCTGGAGACTAAGGATCTGGTGGAAAACATTAACGAGCTTCCCCAATGGATAAGAAGCTTGAAAGAAAAGTATGGCAGGTTGAAGGGGCTGATTTCCTGTGCTGGAATCATCTCCGATCAGCCTGTTCAGGTATTGGATGAGAATACAGCCAAAAGACTTTTCGATATAAACTATTTTGCTCCTGTATTTTTAGCAAAAGGGTTTTCAGACCGCAGAGTATATGCTGCTGAAAATGCATCTATTACCTTTATAGCTTCTATCTCCGCTTTTTTAGGAGAAAAAGCCCAAACCTTTTATGGAGCGTCTAAAGCTGCGTTGATTGCTTCTGCAAAAACTATGAGCCATGAACTCGCCCCTAAAGTGAGAGTCAACTGCGTTTCTCCTGGCCCCATTGGTACAGAAATGACAAACCAGGCAATCCAGACTCATGGGCATGCCAATATTGAACGATGCACATTGGGCTTAGGCAGCGTAAAGGATGTTTCTTCCCTGGTGGCCTTTCTAGCTTCCCAGGAAGCCAGGTGGATTACAGGGCAAAACTATATTTTAGATGGCGGATACATTTAATGATCGTCCAGAAAGAAGAGATAGACAGCCAGGCTTTTGAGCAATCCGTGCTACAAATCAAAGATATAGATTGCCATGAAGATTTTGTTGGATTAGAGAGAGAATATCAGGAGAAATACCATCCACTTTACGTTTATGCAAAAGTAGAAATTGAAAAAATTCCCGAAATACATTTTTTAGAAAGACACGGATTCTGTTTTATCGAATATCAACTGAGAATGACGAAAAAATTGCCTCAGAAATTATATGATACTACGTTGTTTGATGATGTGGTAGCTATGGAAGAAGTCTTACCAGAAGAAAATATTGAGCCTATCCTGGAACTGGCAGACACGATTTTCAAAACAGATAGAATCTATATAGACTACATGATGGGAAAAGAATTCGCGCAAAAGAGATACAGAGCTTATATCCAGAAGTCTCAGCAATCTCCAGAAGAGCAACTGGTACGCTTCTTTGATAAGCGCACCCAGGATTTAATCAGCTTTCATACCCATAAGCAAATCAACCCGACAACCGTGATCCATTTTTTGGGAGGTGTTGCTCCTAAATACCAGTGTACAGGTGCTTGCTTTGCCTGTGAATACCATCTTTTCAACCATTTTATCAAACAAGGAATCAAAAAGATCATCACTCATATTTCTGGAAGCAATTACCCCATCATGAACTTTGAGTTCAAGACTATAGACTTTAAGCCAGAGCAGGCCTTTGTCGTACTCAGGAAAATCTATCACCCAACGTAATTTTAAAAATCAATATATCAATAGTTTTTCCAACTAGCAAAAGTCGTAAGGAATCGGAATTAAATAAGTTCCCCATTTAGACGATAAAGATAACGATTAA
>CALKWO010000106.1 GCA_938003875.1 uncultured bacterium | reverse complement strand
AGATTCCGAAGGCTTCTCTTCCGTAGATTCCGAAGGCTTCTCTTCCGTAGATTCCGAAGGCTTCTCTTCCGTAGATTCCACAATTTTTTCTTCTGAAGGCTCTGTTACCCCTTCTTCCTGAGCAACAATGAATACAGAAAATAAAAGGAAAAAAAGACAAAGTTTGTAAAGATTTTTCATGGATTCTCCCTTAGAAATAAGCATTAAAGACAAAATATTGCAATTTCTATAACTTTAAAAAATTATACATAAACATAAAAAATATATCAAAATAAAAATTGATTCTTATTTGTCGCGCCGAGATAGTTCCTAACGGTATTCTCTTGCTTTAATGGCACTTTTTATGGCACTTTCTATGGCCCAGTTGTAATATTCTTTTTGTTCATAGTTTAAATTATTATAGAATTCTGAATCTTTAAGCTTTTGATAAAAATCAATTTCTCTTTGATAAACATAATTTTCATCTGGTATGCCTGAATAATGGATATATTCATGCAATATTGTACCAACCAGAGTAAGCTCTGCAAAGGCTTCTAAATATTCTATGGCTATATCTATGGATCGTAGCTTTTCAAAAAAAGCAACAGAATTCATAAGAGCGTTTTTATCAATGTAAATTCTTTTTATGATATTGAGAGAATTTATATATACACCTTGCTTATCGTGTAAATTTAAGGCTATCCAGACTTTCCCCTCCTTTAAAAGATCTGTAATTTTAGAACTATATTCCTCAGCCCCCATCTTAGACATTTTTTTTAATAAAGTATCAATTTTTTCGTATTCTTGTATTCCATAGACAAGTTTATAGACATCTCCTCCTGCCATATTTTGGTTTTTCGTAACAGCAATAGCATATACTATGCAAATTGTAGCTATCAGAACAATCAATGCAATGAACAGACGGATTATTTTTTTCATAAAAAAGTCCTGATTGGTAGTGGCTTTTGGTTTTCACCATGAAGAGATGAAAATAGGAAATCACAATTCTTCTGTTTTAGGAATCAGAATTAAATAACTTATCCACTTTAGTAAAAAAATTTACCGCAGAGGCACAGAGGGCGCAGAGAAGAGAAGATTTAGAATTTTACCACGAAGAACGAGAAAAACACGAAGGATTAGAGACAATATTTTTTATTCTTCTTCTTTCTTCTCTGCGTTCTTTGCGCCTCTGCGGTGAAATCTTATGGTGAAGTTATTTAATTCTCATCGCTTAGTCAAAATGTTATTGAACACTTCTCTTCATGGCGAAATTGTTTTGGAAATTTTTATTTCAAAGACATCAGAAATTTGTGGAGATCCAGGGTGTTTCTCCCTGCAACGTATTTATCGAGCTGAGCCACTTCTCGGCTGCCTTTTTCGGATTGGAGAGCGGAGAAATAGTCTTCGTAGGTCTTCTCTCGTCCATATTCAGAAATGGCATAAGCAATGGCAGCGGCTACATGGGCAGCGGCTACGTGGGTAGAACTGATTTCCTGGTACTGATTTTCAGGGGCTGTTGTGAGGATTTTTTCTCCTGGTGCGCTGGTATGTACAAAGCGGGCACTGTAGTTTGCCAGGTAAGGTTTCTGATCTGCTTTGTCAATGCTGGTAACAACGAAAACATTTTCATAGGCTGTAAAAATTGTCTCTATTCCTGGCTTACTGCCAAATTCGTTTTGGATATTGCCTGCCCCAATGACAATGGGTATACACAATGTTCTTGCTTTGTTCAGAGCGTTTTCGATTGCCTTTTTTTCCAGGTTTCTTACTTGCTCTGGCCTCGAAAAACCGAGGCTGATCAGATTGAGCAGAACGACATCTGGCTTGACTTCACTGATATGCTCTAATGCTCTTACCAGGGTAGGAATTCGGGATTGTCCATTGCTGTTGATGTAGCGGACAGGATAAAGCGAAACTTTCTTGAGAATTCCCTTGATCCCTTTGCCATTATTATGAACAGCCCCTATTATTCCTGCCAGATAGGTATCATAGCCGTATTTATCAAAGGCAAGGCCATCGTTGTCTACAAAGTCCCATCCTACGAAGTTGTCTACAAAACTATCTCCGTCATCGTCTTTTTGGTTGTAAGGATTCCCTGTGTTGGGATTTTTTTCCTTGAGTTCTTTTTGATTGACTAAAACATTTCCTCGTATGTCCTCATGGTTGTAGTCAATGCCACTTCCGATCAGCATAACGGTGACAGCCTTGCTGCTCATGAAAGAATCCCATACCTTCGGAGCTCCTATTTTTTCGAGGCTCCATTGTTCTTTGGCAAGAGGGTCTTCGCCCTGAGTCTGTTCTATTTCTAATGGCAAAGGATCTATGTATAGCTTGGGTGGATTCACGACGATCTTCTTTTCGCAAGACACACAAAGAAACATAAGAATCAGGCTTGAGAGCAAGCGGATCATAGCATTATTCATTTTTCTTTTCAACATTTTGGGTTTCATCCTTTCGATATTCTATTTTTTCCAGGCGAAAGCCTTCACTTTCAAAATTAGCAAAAGGCTTGGACTGTTTGGGTAACAGACAAATCGTTTTTTGTGTTGAGGAATCTATAAAGCAAATTTTGGCACCAGCGTTGAAACCTTCTTGTGGGGAAGGGAATTCTTTTTCTTCTACAGTTTCAACCGCTACGAGCGCATTCGCAAAACGGATTCGCAGTGTGTCGGTTTGCATCCAGGGAGTCCAGAAACCTTGTGGATATTGATTGTCAAATTTGAATACCAGGCGATAGTATTTGTCGTAAACGGCAAGCACATCTATGTCTGGTATGTCTGCTAAAATCCAGGAAAAATAAAGACGCATATACTTTGCATCGGGCTGATGGATATCCCATGTTTTATCGACCAGCTCTTCATTAAAACGAGGAGCTATGATTTCATATTCTCTTGTGTATACTTTTCCTTCTTTTCGGATAGGATTCACATCGTTTTGCAAGGCACGAGCCACATTCAGGCGTCCCTGGCTTTGCACCATGCCAGCCAGATGAGGCATGATATCTACTGTTTCTATCAATCGCTTTTTTATTTCAGACGGTTTATGTTTTAGGGATTCATCGAAAGACAAAAGCAAGGCAGCAGCCCCCGATACAAAAGGAGCAGCCATGCTTGTCCCCGAATAGGCATCATAAGCAAATTTTGGGGTTTCTGCCCTGGATAGAGGTATAGAACTCATGATGCTTACGCCTGGAGCAGCGATATGGACTTTGCTAGAACCATAGTTGCTGAAAGTAGCAAGCTGGTCTTTGTTGTCCGTTGCGGCTACAGAAATAACGTTTTCTACTTCATGATTGGCAGGGAAAAAATCTCTATGATCGCAGTTGCTACCAGCGTTTCCTGCTGCTGCAACGAAGAGAATACCGTTTTTATGGGCTTCTTGTATGGCATGGAGCAGAAGTTCGCTTTTTCCACCGCCTCCCCAACTGTTAGAAAGAATGTCTGCTTTGTTGCGGATTGCATACAGGATAGCACGGTAGGCATCTACTGTGTTACCAGATCCTGATTTGCTGAGGAATTTGAGTGCCATCAAGCGTACATTCCAGTTGATTCCTGCGACCCCCCGATAATTATCAGGCTTTGCGCCAATGATACCTGCGCAATGTGTGCCATGTCCATTATCGTCCATAGGGTCTGGGTGTCCCAACTGTCCATAGTATGGTTTTTCCCTGCCTGCTGTTATGAAATTCCAGCCATATTTGTCATCAGTGTATCCATTGCCATCATCATCTTTACCATCCACTCCTTTTAGCTCCGCTTCATTTACCCACATATTGTCTTTCAGGTCAGGATGGTTGTAGTCTATTCCTGTATCTATGACACCAACAACGATTTCACTTTTTCCTTTAGACATTTCCCAGGCTTTGAGTATTTTTATATCGGCTCCAGGTTTGCCTTGCGCACCTGTAGGGCTATCCTGTCCAAGATTCTCCATGGCCCATTGGCTCAAAAAATAGGGGTCTTTGGGTGTTTTTATGTCCTTCAAATCAAGTATCCAGTTAGGCTCAATGAAGTCTATGCCCTGGACGCTGCCTGATATTCTTTGGACAAGAATACGAATGTCTTTGGGATAGTCTTTTAAGACAATATGATAGATGCCTTTTTCTATCATTGTCGAAGAAACGACAGAAATGCTTTCTTTTTCCAAAAAAGCCAGAACATTCTGGAGACTTCCTTTCAGCACGATTTCTCCAGGAATATACATATTCTCTCTATTTTCCTGTGCATAGCAAAGGCAGCTAAGGATACAGAAGAGAAGCGAAAGAAGATAGAATTTTTTCATAAGATTTTTTACCCTTTCTATTTATTTACAGCCTGATATAGTTTATTTGTGACGGTGTCAAAGCGATCTTTGAAGAAGAGCAATATAGAATGGGGCTGTGGATCACTTTCCAGCTTGAGCAAATCACGGGCACTGATGATCCAGTTTACTATAAACAGGCTGTTGAACTGAAAAGAAGCCTGTATCATACATTTTGTGCTATCGCTCATGGCTTTGATGGAAAATTCTACCGTGCTTATATCGAACCTCTCCCATATAAAGTCAAAGTAATCGCTGTAAAGTTTACAGGGCTGATCCAGGGTAACGCTTGCCTGCTGTAGTATTTTGGTGTTCTGGTCTTTGATGGCGGATTTATCAAAGTATGTCTCTGTTGTAACAAAAGATATAAGAGCTTCTGGATAGTGTGGAATCGTGGGACGCACAAAAAAATACCATTTTTTCGTAATAACTTTTGTAGAATTTATCTTATTTTCTTTGGTATCTACGACTTCTTCTGAAATTTTCGTCATGCTTTCAATATAATATTCTTCTTGAAAGGATTTAAATACCGAAAGAATAAAAGCTTCAGGATTTAGGGTCGTCTTGCTGACCCAGGATAGATCCATGGTCACACCACTAGGACTTACTTTTGGTATTACTTGCAATTGAGCAAAACACAAAGGCATCAAAATAAGAAATAAACAAAATATTTTCATAATACACTCCAAATATGAATAGCAATTTTTCCTCAATATATAGCGTTTTGAACCCTTTCTTTTAATTCTTTCCACTGTTTTTCTAAATCTGTTGCTTTTGTCTGTAATAGTATTGCTTTTTTATATTCTTCCTGCAATCGTGTATCTTCAGGATTGGATTTGCCAAGATCGCTGGCCAGATATTCTGGAAAAGAATTTTGGGAATTTACCCATTGCTGTAAGGCTTTGAGCAGAGAGTGGACTTCCTGCATACAGTATAAGGAGTAGCCCCAGATTTTAGTACATGCCACCAGATTGGCTGGATCAATCCATCGCAGGAAATGGGCTTTTTTCAAAGCAACGAAGTTAGCAAGAGTCGTACAGTTTTGTAAATAGGAAGGAAGTTGTTGTATCGGCTTTTCTGATACAAGCTCCTCCAATCTCAAGCGGATCAGTTGAGGGTGCAGGTTGACCAAAAATTGGATTTGGTCTAAAGAATTTTTTAGTAAAGGAAGTTGAGAGCCAGCCTTTTTTACAGATTCTACGATAGGATGAAGCTGACGTAATGCAGTCTGAAGTTTTTCCTGGTAGGGATGAACCAGAAGCTTATCGGTCGTGATTCTCAATACTTCTAGCAAATGAAGATGAATCTCTTTGTAAAGCTCCATCTTAGGCCGTGTCCATAAATCATTGCCAGAAACATTCCATTTTTCGATTTCATTTTTTAAGGCATCATAGAATTTATCCAAAGGAACCAGATACTCCCGAATAGATTGTATAGCAGGCTCTATAATCTTTAAAGCTTCCTGTATAGGATTAAGAAGATTCTGCCGTATTTGTAAAATGTCGAGCTGGTCGCGGCTCTGCCATTTCTGGATGCTTTCCTGGCAAAGGGGCATAAAAGATTGAGAAATATCTTTCCAGAATCCTTCTATCATCTGGATAAAAAATCTTTTTTTGATTTTTAGACTGATATTTTGGAGATACTCTTCGATTTCTTTGCGAATTTGAGGAATTCCACCAAAATTATTGTCCAGAAAAAGATTTTTGATCTGTAAATCAATATCGTCATCACCTGACATGTTGGGATTTTCTTTCATAGCGAGAAAAGCGTTCAACTTAGCTTTGTTTCCTGGTTCCAGGCTGCTTTCCTTTTCTTTGCGATGAAATTGTGACATCAGAGCAGAAGCAACAAAAATTTTTAATTTTGTATCGCCTAAGACATAACGAATATTATTACGTATATGGTTTAATGTGTGTTTGAAGCTCTCCAGGTCGGTTCCTTCTTTTACTGAGGAGACATTGATTGTATCATATTTGTTGATAGCGATAAAAAGGCATTCATCCAGGTCTGTTTTCTGGCGGTTGCCTCGAAGCGTTCTTAGAATTTCCTGCCCTGAAAGAGTAAGGGATTTCTGGGTATCTGTAAGCAGCATCAAGGCATCTACTTCTTTTAAGAAAAACAAAGAGGCATGTCTTACTCGGATGGTAATAGCATCGATTCCTGGCAAGTCTACAAATTCGAGATAGGACATCCTGGGCATGACTTTTTCATTATAGCGTACTGTTTGGTAAATATGGTGGATAAGGTAGATTTCATAGAAATCTTTCTTGTTTCTATCGTATTCAGGGAAGGAAGTGTCGTTTTCTATTCCTTTCAGAAGAGAGCTTCTTCTCTTGATTTCCTGAAAGCTCGTTGGCATGGTAATTCTATTCTCATTGCTGCTCAGCCTGGTATACAAAGTGGGATTTTGGACAGCATAAACAAAATAGATAAAATCCTTTGCTATTTTAGCGTCTTTTGTTACTTCATAGAGGCAGTAATAGAGTGCTTTCAATACTTCAGGCTCCAGAGAGCGAAGGGTGTTGCAATCTTTAATAGAAAGGAAATAATCGCGATTTAGCTTAGGATTATAGGCTGCCTGCCTTTTGTAGTTTTCCAGATGTATCTCCACTTCAGGGCGGGTATAGTATTCATGGTAGGGTGCTACAGCGTCTTCTATTTCTTTTTGTGTATAATAATGAAAGGCAAAGGTGTCTTCTTCGCATAATGAGATAACAGTAGGAACAAAAGTAACCTCAGCAGCTCCAGAAAGAACAATGTCTTTTTGAACAAGCTCATTGATAAAAATGCTTTTCCCGCAGCTCTGCTCTCCGACAAAACCAATACGAAAGGAAGGACGACAATCATAAGCCTGAAATTTTTCTATTTTGCTTACTTCCTGGTTATAGAGATTCTGACTAATATGATTCTTCCAGGATCTCCATAGATCATCCCAAAAAGTTTTCAATTGATCACTATAGGATATTAAATCAAGGCAGACTTCTTTTAGATTAGCCATTTTCCTATTCCTTAATCAAAAAAAAAAGCAGGAATTGCTTCCTGCTTTTTTGCGAAAAATCCGTCTTATTTCTTTTTGCCTGGTAGATTAGGTTTTACTGTTTCCACTAGTTTTTCAAAACCTTTAGGATCATGAATTGCCATTTCTGCAAGTATCTTACGATTGAGGACGACTTGCATACGATTTAAAGTACCAATAAATTGGCTATAGGTTACGCCATAAGGCGCAAGAGCTGCATTAATTCTGGTGATCCAAAGTTGACGGAAATCTCTTTTTCTTCTTTTTCTGCCAGCAAAAGCAAATCGAAGGGCACGATAGTAGGTTTCTCTGGCATTACGATAACGGCGACGACCTCCACGATAACCTTTAGCGTTTTTTAAAACCCTTTTGATTCTTTTATGTCTTGCAACGGCACATGTTACTCTCGGCATTATTCTACTCCTCAGTTAGCTTTTAATTTCTATGCCTTTTCCCTTAATCTTTTTTAAGGCGGGAAAGGAAGGTGTTTGCATAATTTGCATTTACCTTAGTCACTTTACGTAAGCGGCGTCTTACTTTACTGCTTTTGTGTGACATTAAATGACGTCGTCCAACGCTATTTCTAAGAACTTTTCCATTTTTACTCACTCGTACGCGTTTAGCGATACCCTTATGAGTTTTCATCTTAGGCATGCTACTGTTTCCTTAACAAATAAAGTTAATCAGCAAATACTTCTCATATAAAATTATATATTATTTAGTTAAATCTTTTATTTGAAAGTATTTACATTTTAATCAATTCATTCTGTAAAATTGTAATGATTCTAAGCTATTCTATGCGCTTCGTCAATCAAAATTTCAAATTTTTTTTTGCTTATTCTTGATAGACTATATTTAATAATAGTTTCAGGCTATAAAAAAGAAGTTATAGCTTGCTTACCATCACCATACTGATTCTGCGCCCTTCTAACTTAGGAGGCTTTTCTACCTTGCCAGAATCTTCACATTCCTTGATGATGCGATGCATCAATTCATTAGCTCCATCCAAATGAACCATTTCTCGTCCACGGAAATTTATAGTAATGAGGACTTTATCCCCGTGTTCCATAAAATCTTTAACCTGTCTTAGCTTTACCTGGATGTCGTTTTCACTGATTCTTGGTCTTAAACGGACTTCTTTTTGATGGGTCTTTGGTTTCTTTTTCTGCTGGACCTTCTTTTTCTGCTGGTATTTCAGCTTTCCATAGTCCAGTATTCTACAAACAGGGGGGTTGGCTTCTGGTGAAACTTCAACCAGATCAAGTTCGGACTCCTGTGCTAAATGAATAGCATCGCTAACGCTTAAAACTCCTAAGTTTTTTCCTTCATCGTCTATAACAAGGACTTCAGGAACTTTAATCTTATCATTGATTCTATATTTTTGTTGCTGAGTAATAGAAACTCCTCCTAAATTGGGAAAATTCACATCAAAAAGATTGGATTCATTCTAACGTTTTCTGTGGTCACAGCCTTATTTATAAAATATCTATAAATAACAAAGCCTGCTCTTAGCAAATTTTTCCTGTGCCAGATGAGCAGTGCTATGATAATAGCATCTGCTCCAGCAGGCGTTATTCGCCTTATTTTTTTTATGGACTATAAATACCAAAGATTCTGTTAGAGCTAGGATTCAACAATCCTTATTCTTATAAAAATAAAGTATATTGTAAATTTTTTAACAAATTCAAAAGAAAATGTCAAATAAATAATAATGCTTCGTCTACTAATTTTAAATTACAGAATTTTTCTCTTGAGTCAAAACCTCTTATTTTTTTTCTACAAATACCTGGTATTCTTTGATTTCTCCTGGAGAGAGGGAAATCTTCTCGCAAAGATAGAGTATACCGCGCTGAAGAACTTTATCTTCCAGGTAATTGCAAGCATATTCTTTTCCTCTTTCGTCAGAAACCATACGGCGAATGTGAGAACGCAGCCATTTTCTTACCTGATCCTTATGGGCTTTGGTTTCTAACGATTGATACCATTTTTCAAAGTCAGGATATAGATCATAAGAAAGACGGTCGTTGTCTGCCAGAGATTGTAAAATCTCCCGATGTGAAGAATAGTATTGCTCCAAATATTGCTTGAAAGCATTTTTGTTTTCCAGACGGTCTTTTTCTTCTATGTAGGCAATGTCCAGGCTTTCTTCTTCTTTTACTTCAATTTCAGGGTCGATTCCATTGTATTTGACAATAGTCCCTTCACTATTCGTTTCATTGTGTATGCAACGTCCATCTGGCAAATAATACATAGCTATGGTGATTTTTAGTCTTGCCTCTGGTCTGCTTTTGAGAGGGTATGGTCTTTGTACTGATCCCTTGCCAAAGGTTTTTTGACCTATCAGGATAGCTCTTTTATGATAGGAAAGGGCACCTGCAACGATTTCAGATGCACTGGCAGAGGACGAATCTACAAGAACCACCATTGGGAAATAGGGATGAGTGGATTGCCCAGTGCTGAAATATTCCTGTTTGGATGCCTCTTGTTTGTTTCTTCCTTCACTATAGACAATCAATTTCCCTTTTTCTAAAAATTTATTGCATATATCAACTGCCGTGTCCAGCCAGCCACCTCCATTGTCGCGTAAATCCAGAACAAGGGCCTTCATTCCCTTTTCTCTCATTTCAATCAAGGCGTTTTCCATATCCTGGGTGGCTTTTTGGCCGAATTGTGTCAATCGTATATAGCCAATAGAAGCTGGCATCATTTCATAAAAAAGGCTCGGAATTCGTATTGCCTCTCTTGTTATGGTAATTTCTCTTTCTTTCGGCCATCCAGAACGATAGACGGTAAGCACAACGCTTGTGCCTTTTTCACCTCTGATTTTTTTTTGCAAATCTTCCATCGTCAGGTTGTTTATCGAAGAGCCATCCAGCTTGAGAATATGGTCTTTTGATCGGATTCCTGCCTTATAGGCAGGGCCAGAATACAAAGGAGAAATAACAGTAAAAACACCATTTTGCTTGTTTACATAAATACCAATTCCTACATACTCTTCGCTTATAGTCCCTTTGACAAAGTCTTCCCATTCTTTTTCTGTCCAAAAGCAAGAATGTGCATCCGTTTTTTCTGCCATACCCTTGATAGCTGCATCTATCAGCATTTCCTGGCTAAATTTTTCTCCATAAACATGATAGTCCTGGATTTTTTCCATCACTTCATTCAAAGCATCATATTTCTTGGGCACAGAAGGGACAGCAGGAGTGCTTTTAGGTGTATTGCTCAACAGATTTTCGTATCGGTTAACCAGATTTTCTTTTTCTAATAAAGACCGTGCCAGTCTTCCTCTAACAGAAGGCTCGTTTTTGAGTTGAGCCAGAAGCAATTTTGCTTCAGCTATATCCCCTATTTCTCCCAGGGTAAGAGCTGCACTAAAACGAAGGTCTTCATTGCCTGAACCCAAAAAATCTTTCAGGATTTTTTTTGCCTGGTTATGCTTGGCAACTTGCCATAATACTTTGGATATATTGATTTTAGTGTATGAATCCAGAGTATTGTCCAACATTTTTAAAAGGCGTTCTTCCAGTTCATAGTCGCCATGAATGCTAAGCATATCAGCCGCATAGACAATCGCTTCTTTATTCTTTCCTGTTTCCAGGATTTCCATAAGAAAATGGATACAATAGTCTTTTTGCTCTAAAGACAATAAAGCTTTCAAGCATCCAATCTTGACTATTTCTGAAGCTTTATGCATTTGGAGTTTGATAAGAGGAATAGCTCTTTCTCCCAAGCTTTCCAATCGAGAAGCGGACCTCCATAAGTCTGCCTCTTGTTTTTTCTCCATGGATTTTACATATCTTTCCACCTTTTTTTCCAGCTCTTGGAAGGATTCCTGCTGTTGACAAAAAAGGCAAGTATAAAAAAGAATCCATAGAACAAAAGAGTATGTAGTTTTTAGTCTGTTCATGTTTAATCCTGATAAAGAATTGTATTTTTAAACAGGTTTCTTTGCTTTATCCTGGGAATTTTCCGTATATTCTTTTACTTTTTGCTGCAAAGCGGAAGGATCCAAGGCCCTTTGCATCATGTCTGCGTATGTGATTCTTTTTGCTATAAAGTGCTCGAATAAAGAATCGTCTAATAAGATCATACCAAATTTCCTGCTGGTTTGGATCATAGAATCAATACGGAAGGTTTTATTTTCTCGGATGAGATTGGATATAGCAGGTGTAGAAATCATGATTTCAAAACATGCAACTCGACCTGGCTGATCGCATCTTGGCACCAGAAGCTGAGAGATGACGCCAGCAAGAGAGCTGGCAATCTGTACTCGAACCTGTTCTTGCTGCTCTTTGGGAAAAGCATCTATGATGCGATCTACTGTGCGTGCAGAACCTGTTGTGTGCAAAGTTGCTAAAACCAGGTGTCCTGTTTCTGCTGCGGTAATGGCTGCCTGGATTGTCTCTAAATCCCTCATTTCTCCTAGCAGAATGACATCAGGGTCCATACGCAAGGCACGGCGTAAGGCTTCTGAGAAAGAAGTCACATCTACGCCGATTTCTCTTTGGGTGATGATGGATTTTTTGTGTACATGATAGTATTCAATAGGATCTTCTATTGTAACAATATGACAATCTTGTTCATCATTGATAAAATCGATCATGGTTGCCAGTGTTGTTGTTTTTCCACTTCCTGTAGGCCCTGTGACTAAAATCAACCCTCTGGGTTTGCTCAATAAAGTCTTGATAGTATGAGGAAGCCCTATTTCTTCAAATGACAGAAGGCGGTTAGAAATTTGCCTTAGTACAAGACCCACATTGGTTTTTTGCTTAAAGACCGAGACGCGAAAGCGTGCCTGGTCACCAAAAGCAAAGCCAAAATCAGCCCCCCCTGTTTCATTGAGTTCCTGCTGCGCTCTTGCTGAAGTGATGCTTTTCATCAAGTTTACAGTGTCTTCAGGGGTCAATGCTGGCGTATTCAAAGGTCTGAGACGACCATGAAATCGAATGATAGGAGGACGGCCTACAGAAAGATGCAAATCCGATCCTCCCTTATCTACCATAACCTGAAGTAATTGATTGATTTCTGCCAAAATTTACTCACTTTTCGATAAAAAAATTATTCTTTCTTTACGACATGGATTTGCAACCATTTACTGCGGAGCGGGTAAAGGAAAGGCTTCCTGAGGCAAAGACACTCTCCTTAATGCCTGCTTTCCTGCTGTCAATAACAGGATCATGCTGCTGATTTGTCTTCCAATGTTTCTACACTTTTCAGCAGAAGGACTTTCGGAATCTTCCAGTGCTTCCTGGCCTCCTAGTATACCAGTAAAACTACCTTGCACTACCATTTCCAGATTGATCATCGTTTCAAAAATCGTTTGCAACTGGCTATAACAATTGCGAGCAGGAGTCGATGGGTCACGGGCTACAAAGGCTGCTCCAAGTTTTTCTCTCATATCTTCAGAAAAACGGCACATAATATCCAGAACACCCTGTATATCAAAAGGCAAGTTGGGGGTAGTCCCTACAGAACCAATGATAATAGCACCTGCTTCTTTGAGTTGCTCTGCTTTTACATCTTCTCCACTGATAATTTCTATTCTGGCACCTTGTTCATAAGCACCTGTGGATATCAGAAGAGCGACATCGTTTGCAATAGGGTTATGAGCAGGATGGATCATCAAGATTTTCGGGGCCTGAAATCTGGCTATAACAGGTTCTAACTCATTCAACAAATCCGTTGGAGTTTCATACCTCTGTTCTTTTTCCTTAGCCATCATCTTTTCGATGATATGGCATGTATATTCGCCGATGATAGCACGTCTTTCCTGAGGAATAACAAGCTGTTCGATCAGATGCTTACGCAGAATCTCTGAAGCTGTTTTCCCTGAAAAAGGGACTTTGCCCACTACCATATGATATAGCGTTGCACCTAAAGAATAAATATCGCTTCTTGTATCAATATCGGCAAGCCCTCTGCATTGCTCAGGAGACATATAGTATGGAGTTCCCAGAGTAGTTCCCTTTTTGGTCAGAAGATCGATATTGGAAACTTTAGCAAACCCCAGGTCGCAAAGCTTAATGACCCCATGATGGTTTATCATGATATTTCCAGGCTTGATGTCTCGATGGATTATTTTGTGCTTTGCTGCATGCTCCAGTGCTTTTGCTGTCTGGTATGTTACATTCAGTGCAAAAGGAACAGCAAGAAATTTTTCCCTTCTCATGATTTCCAGAATGGTTTCGCCATTGATATATTCCATAGCAAAAAAATAGATGCCATTCCAGGAGCCAGCATCATATCCAGCGACTATATTTTCATGATTGAGCTTTCCCACTGCTTTTGCTTCTGCAAGAAAGCGCTTGACATAAGTCTCGTCATCTGTCAACTCAGATGCCAGAATTTTCAAGGCAACAATACGATCCATACTGACCTGACGAGATTTATAGACAGTCCCCATACCTCCCTTGCGGATTTTTTTTACAATTTCATATCCTTTGATTTCTGGGAATACTTCTTGTTCCCCTTCCAGGTCTGTACGCAATCTTTTTAATTGGGTGATAGTAATGACTTTTCTTTGAAGCAAAATTTCACCCAAACTGACTTCCTGGCCTTCTGCTCTAAGCTTTTCCTGAACGATCAAGGCTTCATCAATATCTTGTTGAGCAGCATATCCTCTTACCAATACATTCTTTTCCAAAAGAGCATCGTCAAGGATAGGGATAGTTTCGTTTGTCTTCTTTAACGACGATGAAATTTCCTCATTTGTAGGCATTGAACTCCCCTATTATAAAAAAAGAGTATTTTTTATTTATAAATATTTTGATGAAATCATTTTAACAAACCAGAGAAAAAGTGTCAACAGGATTGAGATTAAAAAATATTGAAACTTCATTTTATTTTATGTTGATTTCAATTTCCAGGTATTTTATAATTTGGGCATGTTGAAGTACCCAATCAATATAAGCCTCTTCCAGGAATAAAAAATAATTATGGAAATGATTCAGCTTCTTTATGTAAAAAACCTTATTTCGAGAAAAGATGGATTGGCCCGTCAGGAATTAGAGTTTGGCATTTTAATAGAAAACTGTGCTTACCAGAAACAAGTCAGCGTATCCTGGGTAGGGGAAAATGGTATATGGCAGACTTTAGCAGCTCAATATTGTAATCCTGTAAACGAGCAGTATGAATATTGGCAGGCTAATGCAAAATTTTCTATTTTTTCCCGCAAATCTCTCCCTGGAAATATTGAATTTGCAATAAGCTGTAAAATCAATGGTCAGGAATACTGGGATAATAATAAGGGTAGCAATTATAAAGTAGATGCGGATTGCGGAGTCGTCTGCAATCCAACGATCCATATCCTCTCTCTTTCCAGAGAACAAATTGTTCCTCATCGCAATAAATCCTATCCTATTACTGTGGCTGTTTTCTCCAAAGTGCATCCCAAAAAAGTCCTGGTTCATTGGACAAAAGACAATTGGAAAAATGTAAGAATAACATCTTGTAAATTTCGAAGAGACTATTGGGATAAAAATTTTCTAAGCAATGCCAGAAATCCTAATCGCTATGGATATGGGCTTTGGAGTTGCTCTCTGCGGATTGGCAAAGCATATCAGGCTGAATATGCAATTGAATGTATAACAAAAGACTCTCATTTCTGGGATAGCAATCTAGGAACAAACTACCTTGTCCATAGAGACAGACTCAAGGTCTTGACCTTAAATCTCCATTGCTATCAGGAAAAAGAGCAAGACAAAAAATTTTCTTTGATTGCTAAGGCCATTGAAAATCTGGGGATTGATATTATATGCTTGCAGGAAGTTGGAGAACCCTGGCAAAATGGGCAGGGCGATTGGAACCACAATGCTGCCAGAATCATCAATGAGAGATTGAAAAAACCATACTTCATGCACACCGATTGGAGCCATCTTGGATTCGATAGATTTAAAGAAGGCGTTGCTATTTTAAGCAAGTTTCCTATTCTGAAAAAACAGTCTTTCTATGTATCCCAAACACAAGACATTCATGATATTCATTCCAGAAAGGTAGTCATGGGACAGGTTTTTGTCCCGTGGGTAGGTCTGATCAATATTTTTTCTGCTCATCTAAGCTGGTGGAACGATGGTTTTGCATACCAGTTCGAAAGTTTAAGAAACTGGGCAAAACAAAACCAGAGTGCTGAGGTGACAACTACTTTGCTTTGTGGGGATTTTAATACAAAAGCAGGTTCTCAAGGCTATGGCATGGTCGTGGATACAGGAGAATACGAAGACCAATTTCTGGCTGTCAGCAACAAAGAGGCCTTTGCTAAAATTTTTAAAAAAAGAGAGAATGTCCTGGACAAATATCTGTCCTATGACCACAGAATAGATTATATCTTTATGAATAAACAGGCCCGCTTGCAGGCGATTGCAGCTAAAGAGCTTTTTACAGAAAATGATTATGGCAAGGTATCAGATCATATTGGATACTATGTAGAGTTTATAGCCAGGAGATAAGGTTTTGATAGTGCTATAAAATTTTTTTTTTAAAAAAAAATTTTATTCTTGATTTTTCTATATTTTAGTATTATAATACTTATATATTAATTTTTGACATCTTTGAGATCTACGTTAAGGAATAATACTATGATAGAAAATAGAACTTATATATTGCTAGCCATTATCTTTTTTTCATTATCTTCTTATGCTGCCCCTTTGACAAACTGGAATGCTCCTGATGTTATTTGGGGAATAGACCCTGCTGGTGAAAATACCATAACCAATAACCCTCCTGACAATCCTGCCAGAATTTTAAAAACAGGCGAAGACATTGTAAAAGTATTCTATCGATATGTTGCTGGAATACATTATTTTAGAATGGATTTGCTTGCTTCGGTTACATTTAGTAATATGTCTCCTGAATATTCTGTCCAGATAGACTATCAACCAGGCGGTCTGGCACACGGAGATCCTACTGGAAACGACGATTTTTCTTACTATGTTGCTGAAACACTTCTAGGAATAGATGTTATGTTGACAGCGCATTACTCTAACGGAGTATTCATCGGAGCAGTACATCGCCATCGCAGCAATGTTTCTCAACCTTCTAATGTAGATATGACGAATTTACTTACGTTATCAGGTGGAAGCTTCCAAAGTACAGAAGCCTTGAGTCCTGCGGGCGTAGGTGCTACTCTTGAATGGTCTATCGCTGCTTCTGAATTGAATGGATCTGGTGCTTTAGATCCAATAGGGATGTGGATGGTAACGCATGACATTGACCCAGGCGATGGTGCTACTTATGATATCGCCCCTTTTGTTCCAGAGACAAGCAGTATGGTGCTTCTGCTCGCAGGAGCGGGTATCTTTATCCTTGCAAGATTTGCCAGGGTTAAAAATAGCACCTGTTGAGGAAAATACCTCCTGCTAATTTTTTCTGGCCTGGGCAAATCCCAGGCCTTCTTTTTTGGAATAGATAAATTGGCGAAATAGATAAAATCCCAGATAAAAAGCTTGCAGTCCAAGGTAGGATAAATTTTAAAAAAATTTTCTTGCAATTTTGAATAAACTATTACACAATATAATTTGACAGTGCTACACCAAAATCTTATATTCTATGTAACATTGTTAAGCTACCTTTCTCGCAATGTCGTGAGAATGTTTCAACAAAATTTTTTTTTAGGAGAGGCATTTTATGGTACGTCTTCTTTTAGTACTCGTTATCGTTGCTGTAGTTTGCATGCCCGTTTATGCACAATGTGAAAAAAAAGCTTGTGATGAAAAATGCGCTGCTAAATGTGACAAAGACAAAAAAGCTTGTGATGAAAAATGCTGTGGAAAATGCGACAAAGATCCAAAAGCTTGTGCTGCTAAACTCGTTGTTGTAAAAAAATGTGAAAAAAGTGGCAAAGAGATGGTTGGAATCAAACTTAGCGATAAACAACATGCTTATCTTCTGAAAATGTTCGCTGAAAAAAAAGATAAAAATGAAATCGTTTATCTTTCTTTAAGTAAAAAACAAAAAGCCGCTATTTTTGCTGAACTCAAATTAAAAGCCCACAAAAAAGTCCCCGTCAAAAAAGCAGAAATCACAGAATGCAAACATTGGGTATTTGAAAAAGAAAAAGCTCAAGTTATTTTAAGTCATGTTGAAAAACCTAAAGCAGATGGCGTTGTTGTCCCTGCTCCCAAGGTTGAAGAAGAAGATGATGACGAAGAAGAAAAATAACTTTTCGCTTTTTAGTATATAAATAAAATGGGGCGTTTCTGTAAAAAGAAACGCCCTATTTTATTTTATGCTTATACGATCTTTATCCTTTTTAGCGCAACTCCGAGGCTACAATCTATTGCAAGACAAAATTTTAAAATTTAACACGTGTTTTCTAATAGGAATATTCTATGCAATTTAAAACTGTAGATTCTGTTATTTTAAAAGAGCTAAAAGCTATAGTAGGGGAAAAGAACATTCTGGTACAGAAAGACGATATGGTTGCCTATTCCCATGATGAATTTTCTCTGGAAGAGATCGCTCACTTTCCAGATGTTGTCATCAAGCCAGAAACAACAGAGCAGGTTTCTGCCATTCTCAAGGTGGCAAATACTCATTTCCTTCCTGTTACCCCAAGAGGCGGCGGAACGGGGCTTTGCGGAGGATGCGTTCCAGTGCATGGGGGAATTGTACTTTCCCTGGAAAGGATGAACAGAGTGCTGGAAGTAGATGTAGAAAATTTGATGGCAGTTACCCAGGCAGGCGTTTCTCTTCATGATTTTTACCAGGCAATACAAGGATCAGGCCTCTTTTTTCCTCCTCATCCAGGCGATGAGGGAGCGCAGATTGGCGGGGTCATCGCTACGAATGCTGGTGGAGCGAGGGCTGTCAAATATGGTGTGGTACGAAACTTCGTTCATGGGCTGGAAGTTGTGCTACCTGATGGGGAAATAATCCATCTGGGAGGAAAGCTCATCAAGAGCAGTACTGGCTATAGCCTTTTGCATCTGATGATTGGTTCAGAAGGGACATTGGGAATCATCACCAAAGCTACAATAAGCCTCCTTCCTCCTCCTGCGGTAATGTATACGCTGGTGATTCCTTTTGCTTCTCTAGGCAAAGCCATCGCTACTGTCCCTGATATTTTGTGTAACAAGATCATTCCTATGGCAGTGGAATTTTTAGAGAGCAAAACTATTCAGATTACAGAAGCTCTTTTGAATAAGACTTGGCCATGCCATCAAGGGGAAGCCCATCTGATGGTGATGGTCGATGGTTCAAACGAAGAGGAAGCCATGAAGCTGGCCGAGCAGGTACAGGAGATTGCTCTGGCTAAAGATGGCCTGGATGTCTTCATTGCTTCGGAAAAGTCCAAGCAGCAAAATATCCTAGATATCCGCAGCCATATTTATGAAGCTATGAGAGCTTATATGCTAGAAATTCTGGATATCACAGTGCCCAGGGCTTGGATTGCCGACTATGTCAATAGCGTCCATGAAATCGAAAAACAATATGAAATCTGGCTACCCACCTATGGTCATGCTGCTGACGGAAATGTCCATACTCACATAATGAAGGCCAATTATGAAAATGGGGTCTGGAAGGAAATAGAAAACTGGCAGTCGAAGTATCCTGAGGTTAGAAAGGCCTTGCATGAAATAGGGAAAAAATACTCAGGTCTTGTTTCAGGAGAGCATGGTATAGGGCTTGTAAAAAAAGAATATCTTGAAACATTCCTGGAAAAAAAGCAAATCACTCTAATGAAAGAAATTAAACAAAGCTTCGATCCCAAAGGAATCCTGAATCCTGGAAAACTTTTTGACTTTTAACACAAAAAACACAAAATATCTCAAAAGGCACAAAAATCTAACTATATATTAGATAATAGTCCTACGTTCCGCAGCTTCTAAGGAAAAAATTTCGATTTTTTTAGTTTGTTCTTTA
>CALKWO010000105.1 GCA_938003875.1 uncultured bacterium | reverse complement strand
AAAACTTCAATTTTTAAGTGCGGAATGTAGGTACTTATAGCTGTTTTAGCAAAAGTGTAAATTTTTCACCACAAAGACACGTTGAGAGAGTATAGGGAAAGAAATACAAGAATCTCTGTAGTCTCTTTGTCTCTGTGGTGAATTTTTTTTTGTTCCCTTTGTTTATATAGTAGGAGCAAAATATGAGTGAAAAAAAATTCGAAGCAATCGTGAAAAGGCGTTTTTGGCAAAGAACATCTTTCAAACTGTTTGCATTGTTCATTCTATTCTGTTGTATTTTTTGGGGATCTGTAGAATATACCTCTCATTCTTCTTTTTGTAAATCTTGTCATGTGATGGTGCCATACTATCAAAGTTGGACAGAATCGAAGCATGCTAATGTAGAATGTATTCTATGTCATTTTGAACCTGGAATAGATTCCCAGATTCGAGGAAAATTGGAGGGGCTTGTGCAGCTTGTGAACTATTTTTCTCAATCTTATAAAAAGCGCAAGCCATGGGCTGAAATTTCTGATAAAAGTTGTTTGAGGAGCACCTGCCATGGAGATAAAAAATTCGAGCAATATTCTATTGGATTTAAAGGAGTCTCCTATAGTCACAAGAATCATTTAGGAGAGCTTCGGCGAGGAAAAAATCTTCAATGCACCAGTTGCCATTCCCAAATCGTTCAGGGAGAACATATCAAAGTTTCGGAAAGCACTTGTTTTCTGTGCCATTTTAAAAAAAGTACGCTGCCCAATACAGATCGACTGAAGGAATGTACACTTTGCCATAAAGACACCCATGATATTAAAAGTAGCAGCAATCAAAAGTATGACCATACTGCACTTGTTTCACAGAATATAGAATGCACAACCTGCCATGGAAGTATGGCTATAGGAGAAGGAAAAGTTCCCATGGAAAATTGCTATTCCTGCCATTGGGAAAAAAAGCAGCATGAAAAATATTCTGATACAGAGCTTGTACATACATTACATGTCAGTAAACACAGAGTAGAATGCGTCCGTTGTCATTCTCCGATAGAACATCGCAAAGCCAAAAAAGATGAGCTTCTTACTGCCTGCTCTTCCTGCCATCTCAATGTTCATACTGCGGAAATCAATATGTACTTTGGAAAAGACGAAACCAGCCACGAACCTGTTATGGGCATCAAAGAAAAGTTGCACATCGATTGCCAGGGCTGCCATATCCTCCATAAGGAATTGTCAGACGGAACAATAGCCAAAGCGAGTGGGGCGAACGTATGCGAAAGATGTCATACACAGACATTCACAAGAGTGTTTGAAGGATGGAAAAATTCTTCGGAGAATAAGATCTCAAGATACAAAGGATATGAGAAAAAAATACAGTTGTATATTGAGAAAATGCAAGAAGGAGAAGAGAAGAATAAAGCATTAGAATCCATCAAAAAAATTCATCACAATATCGTCCTTTTAGAAAGAGGTAGAAGTGTTCACAACATTGGTTTTGCCGCTTTGCTATTTTCTAAAACTGTAGCAGAATTTAGCGATCTTTCTGAAATTATAAAAAATGAAAAATTTACAGAAATCGTCTCCCAGGAAAATTTTTCGCTCAAATCCGATTGTATGCCCTGTCACTATGGAATAGAGGAAACCACTGTAGATTTTAAAGACTATTCGGTAGAAGGAAAAAATATCTTTCCACATAAGCTGCATGTCTTAGGAGAAAATGCCATTGCTTGCTCTAGCTGCCATAACGAACAAATCAATTTTAAGGCAAAAGGACATGGCAAGCTGATCAAAGTCGCTTCAGAATTATGCACGGAATGTCATTAGAGATTTATAAAAAAGGGACGCATAGCGTCCCTTTGAGCATTACTTGAAGATATTAGAATTGCGCTAACAGAAAACCAAAATGGTCCAGTTTTTTTGTAAGTCTATTGAGGCGAAAGCAAACGATAGTCGGTAGCGTTTCTTGTTCCAGCAGGTCGGAAATAGTCATTGTTAGTAGGGCTTTGTATTTTTCCTAATGCTATAAGAGAATCAATAAGAATTTGAGCAACATAATGAGGATTATGGACATACATGGCCTCTCCTGTTTTATAGGCAAAATTCAAATTGGCAGCAGCCGCTATCAAATTAGGAGTCCAGGAACTAAAGGTACCTCCTGCCTTGGTTGTAAAATAAGGATGGTTGGGCGTATATCGTACCCCTGCATCGTAGAGTGCTTCGTTCAGCAAGCCTACCAATCCAGTTCCGCCATTTCCAGTGCCCCATTGTTGACCAAGATTGACATCCAGATAGTTTACTGATCCTATTTCAGAGTGCGTTGTCTCTACCAATCCATCACCATCGTAATCCCCTGAAGCTGTAACGCTCTCAAAATCTACTAAGCCTGGATGACAGCCAGAAGTCTGGCATGTTGTGAGGCGGGGTACCCATGTGTGTCCGCCTTCTGTGTTGGTACTATTGGCACTGCCCATATGACAACCTGTACAATTTTTTCCTTGATGCTGAGCATTGCCTGTGCTATATACCTTGGGAACGCTGCTACTTCCGTCCGCATTTTCAATGATAAATTCCCAGGCATTCTTAGACCAGAGCAAAGCTCCACCGCCCAGGTAATGATAATTTATATTGTTTGTACTAAATCCAGGAACTGTGGAATTGGGAGAACGATAGGCAAAATCATTTCCTTGTATTTTGCTAACTTTTTTCCACAAAGTCCATCCACTTTGCCTTCCTTGATGACAGAAAAGACATATAATGGAATTTCCTGCTCCTGATGGAATATCGGTAAGATCCATCATTTTATTCGCTCCACCACGAGGATTGGCTGTCGTGAATTCTGAGTTGTAAGAAAGATAAACAGGTACTCTGACACCCGATGTCGTGGAATCGTTAGCTCCATTTTTATGTGGTTCATGGCATGTAACACAAGTTACAGTACTATCGCCCCATAGTACATGAGCATCTTTGGATACATTTTCTACAGAAGTGCTTGTACCTTGCACTGCATTTTGATAGTCGATGGAAGCAATGCCATGATGACATTGGTAGCACTGGAAATTGTTCTTTCCCTGGTATCCAGGATCAGCAGCCTGAAAAGCACTCAAACCGCCATCACTCAATCCCATATCTACAGGATATTCCGGACGACGGCCCGAACCAAAGGCAGAAAGAAGACTAAATTCAAAGAAAGGCTGTGCATTTTTATCAGCATGGCCTGATTTCAGATATTGTGTATAAGTATCAGGAGCATGTGTTGCTGAATAAGCAGTTGCAGTATCTCCTGTTGCCCCTCTAAAAGCACTATATACATAGGAACCTTTAGTGTGACATGAAGCACAGAGACGCTCTGAAGAAAGCCGCAAGAGATCTTTTCCCGCTTCAGCAGATTCTCTTTGTTTGGCATAATTTTCATGGGTAGAAGCTACCTCGCCATTGACATGGTATTCATAGTGCATTTTAGGACGAATCCATGTTCCATTCACAGTATTCTTTGCACCAAATTGAGTGCCTTCTGAATCGTTGTTGACTCTTTGTGGTTTGAAATTCAGAACATATTCTGGCTGCACTGGACCTTCTTCATTGCTGCCAGGGCCTCTTGTTACAAGGTAGTTCCTGTTTTTGCTTGCAGGTTGGTGAGGGTCGTGGCAGGCTGCGCAAGGAACATTAGGATTGTCGAGGTCGCCTTCAGCAATGTTCTTTGCATGGTTGGAATACTGATGGCAAACAGAACATTCCTGGATTCTCTCGTTTTTGGTTACTCTTGTAGCTTTATCTGCCTTGAATAGAAATAATCCATTGCTCATGGCAAAGTCTGTACCATTGCTTCCCTGATTCAAATATTTATCAGGTCTTGAATTGGGATTGGCATGGCCTGTTGCTTTAAACGCGATGATGTCTATACGAGATTCATTATGGCATGCGCCACATTCATCGATTCCAGGCTTGGCATGAGGAATGTCATTGACACCATAGTGTTTGCTTCCATTGCCATGACAACCTTCGCATTTGACATAATCCGTTTCCTGATATCCTACTTTATTAACAAGATCATCTTCAGAAGGCATATAATGAATGGACTTCTGATAGTTTTCGCCTATACCTGTTTTGGCATCTGCATCAAAATAGGTCGCAGAGGTTGTATTTGTATCCGTAGCATCGCCTGCGACATAGCCATTGGATGGAACAGCATAATGGCATTGATTGCAAACATCTGTTCCTATAGGAGTTGGATCTATATTCGTATCGTCATTTCCACCATCATCGCTTCCACCTCCACCGCGGCAACCAATGCATATAAATGGAATCGTCAAAATGAGTAAAATAATCAAAAACCAATGCTTTCTAAAAAAATTCATTCACGCTCTCCTTTAAAAAATGAAAATCATGCCTGTATCAAGCAGGCCCTATTCTGACGCTTTCTGTGGTCACAGCCTTATTTATAAAATATCTTAAATAACAAAGCCTGCTCTTAGCAAATTTTTTCTGTGCCAGATGAGCAGTGCTATGATAATAGCATCTGCTCCAGCAGGCGGTATTCAGTCTTATTTTTTTTGTGGACTATAAATACCACAGATTCTGTTAGAGCCAGAAGCAGGCATATTTTTTATTTATGACAAATTCGACAATTCTGTCCATTGTCTGGATGTTTCAATGTTATATGACAGGCTCTGCATTGTGCAGCACTTGCCGTGTCGTGTGCTGGATTAGAAGGTTTGGGCGTTGCATAAGAAACATGGCTGTTAGTATTTTGGTGGCATACATAACAACTGATGCTGCTATTCGCTTCATGGCAGCTCAGGCAATGTCTGTTTCGACTGGAACCCCAGCCAGCGGTATGGGTTCTAGGTTTAGTTTCCTGGTGGCAACGCGTGCAAAAATCCGCTTTGTGACAAACGATACACCTGTCGCGATCCACAGAAGCATGCAATCCATGTGCAGTACGGCTCCAAAAATTAGTGTGGCTCGCGGGTTTTTGAGATTGATGGCAATCATTGCATCCCTCTTTCCCGTGGCAAAAGGTGCATTGCCTTTGTTCACTCTTATCGCTTAAAAACATTTGCGAACCATGAAAAACTTTCCAGTTTTGTCTATGGCTTACAGGCTTTATATCCCTGCGAGTCTCTTTATGACAATCCTGGCATCCTGTCATTTCTTTATTATGAACCTCATGACAAGAGTTGCATTTTTCCATTTTGGGAAGGACACTATTATCTATAAATTCGCTTTGCATAATATTCTGATGGCATGTACTGCAATCTATTTTTTTATCAACATGCTTTTTATGAGAAAAAATGATTTCTGAATCAAGGTGAATTTCACTCCAGGGTTTTTCTTTTCCTGTAGCCTCTAACTTTTTTAATAAAGAGTATGCTATGGGTCTTGAAGTTTCATTGTCTTCATGGCAATCTTTACAAAGCTGGATAGAAGGCATACCTGCTTTATCCTGAGAGAAAGAGTCCTCATGGCAATCCGTGCACTCCATTTTGTTATCCCCTGTAAGATGCTTGATATGGGGGAAGGAAGGCTCTCTATGATTTGTATAGTTCTGAATCATTTGTAAAACAGAGCAAGAAACGAGGAATACCATGAAAAATAAACATAAATAGCTTTTGTACTTCATAATTCTTGTCCTTTTTAGAATTGAGCCGTGATGCCTAATTCCGCTTGAAAATAGTCTCGTTCTTCATCGTATTGCCATTCAAACTTACCGTAGAATGACCATGTTTTGTTCATTTCGTATTTCCATTTTGTATAAATGCTTGTCAATCCAACGCGTTCCTCGATTTCATCCAGATAGATTTCATATTGGTAAAGTTCATAGGATGTTCCCAGGCTACCTCGGAGTTGTTTCGTAAATTTATAAGCGATTTCTGCATCTACACCGAAAAGATCGTTATCGCTCACACCCTCACTCAGCCAACCCTGGAAAGACAAAGATATCTCCAAGCCTTTAGTGAGTAAATCTTGCATGGTACCTGTTATATAATAACGCTGGAACTCACGATTAAATTCGCCCTCATCACGTTCATGATCGAGTACACGAAGCATATATCCTGCTGAAATAGAAAAGTATTCTCCTAAACCTTTATAAACATGGACTTCATATTGTTGGTATGGTTTATAGACTCCAAAATAGTACGATACGCTGCTTGTCAGATTCTCCATTTCATTAAAAAGAGCATAAAAACGAAGGTTGACCTGCAAGTCATATTCAGGAAAATTAAAAATAGAAGAGATACTCATATCTCTGGCTTGATCGTTTAAAACTGTAAGCTGGCTAGACAGAAAACAATTTTTCCATACCTGCTGGCGGAGCTGAAAGATAAATTGGTAGTCGTCCAACCCTTCTTCTTTAGAATCTTCTGCAACATAAAGATAGTTGGCGGTAAATTTTGTCCCTTGCATAGGGGTAAGCTCGATTCCTGTTCCCACCAGCCAATCTCCGCCTCTGGGGCCTTTAAAATTATAGTTGGAAGCTCCACCAAAAACAGAAACTTTTAAAGCTTTATGAAGGCGAACTTCTCCATAAGCACCATCAAAATCATAAGCATGGTTTAGATATACAGTTTGCCTTCCTATATTAAAGAGAGAATCATCAAATAAATAGTTTTCCAAAGAGAGATAGGCATGATAAAGGCGGGCTTCTATATAGCTATTGTATCCATCATAAATATCTCGGAAAAAATCCGTCCTGTTATCATTTTCATGCTGATTCCCTTCAACATCAAGATAAGCACGGCCATAAAAATGGAAAGAAATTTTGTCTGGTACGATATTCTTGATCTGAAAATTCAAATCGCCATAGATATCCTGGTCGCTTTCTCCATCTGTTGTTTTTAGCCGATAGCGAAAGGAAGTACTGCCTGTTACCTGGATAGGTTTTTCCTCAGGGAAGGCAGATATTTCCGACTCTTTTTTTTCTGAGTCTTCTTTTGCCTCGTTGCTTTCTTTATTTTCTTGCTCTTTTGCTTTATCACTATGCTCTTTTTCTATTCCTTCTTTTTCTAAGACATTGGTCTGTTTATCCAAATTTTCCTTTGGGGATTCTTGAGCATCAATCAAGGAAAAAGCAAATAACATAAAAATTGTAATAAGAAACATTTTTTTAAATTTTTTTAATGAATTCACTTGTTGATATCCTATAAAAACTTTATCCTGGATCCCTGTTTCCATACCCTTTTTATTCCAAAAGTATCAAGAAAAATTTATACTTTTCGTTGAAATTCTAGTTAATATTTGATAAACTTCATGATCAAATATTAAACTAACCAAATCAGATTCTATTTTAAAGATCCTGAAAAAAGATCAAGTCAGGATATTTCTGATTTTGTAATGCGAAATGTCTGACCATGATAAAATTACTTTTTGAAACCGACTTGGTACATTCATACTCAAATAAATATAATTGAGAATCCTTTTTCCCAAGGGAAGGGAACTCTTCTATGAAAGTAAGAGTGCTTTTAGCGGACGACCATCAGATTTTTTGTGAAGGGCTGGTAAGCTTGCTCTATAAAGAATCTGACATAGAAGTTATAGGCAAAGCCGAGAATGGCAGGATAGCCATAGAGCTGGCAGGAAATTTGAAGCCTGATGTCCTTGTAATGGATATCTCTATGCCAGAATTGAATGGTATTGAAGCAACCAGCCAAATCTTAGAAAAAAATCCCAAAACCAAAATCATAGCCCTGTCTATACACTCAGACAGGCAGTTCATCTATCGGATGTTTAAAGCTGGTGCAGCAGGCTATTTATTGAAGGATTGTGCTTTTGAAGAACTAGCGCAGGCCATTCGGATTGTCATGAAAAACCAAACCTATCTCAGTCCGAAAATCGCAAAATTTGTTGTAGATAATTATATTTGCTCATCAAATCAGGAAATTTCTGATTTTTCTTCTCTTACCAATAGAGAAAGAGAAATTCTGCAACTTTTGGCAGAAGGAAAAACTACAAAACAAATATCGGCATCTCTTCATATCAGTACAAAAACAGTAGAAACCCACAGATTGCATATCATGGATAAACTACAAATATATAGCATAGCAGAATTGACTAAATACGCTATCCGTGAAAAAATTTCTGCGCTATAGAACACATCCCGTGAGAAAATAAACCTAAAGATTGACAAAAGATTTTTTTTCCGTTACAATCTAACGAGATATAATCATAATTTGTATTTTCATTTTTTTTATTTTTTTAAAAAAGCAAAAAAATTTTTTTATATGAAAAAGAAAACCGCTTTGGTTTTTTATTATACTCAAGAAAATCGTTATAGCTATCATGCTCTTACAGGAGCGTTGGAAAAAGAAGAGTCTTTGAGTGAACTGGATATTTTTTTTCTACCAAAAGAGGATATGTTCCTCTCTGAATTGCCTTGCATCTTACAAAAATATGAAAAAGTTGTTATAGGCATTTCCTTTGCGACTACGCAATTGTGGACAACAGCTTTATTGATGTCCACAATAAAAAAAATTCAAAAAAATTTTCCTGACTCTTGCTATTGTATTGCAGGTGGGCCTCATCCTACTGGTGATCCCATAGGAACGCTAAAATTAGGTTTTGATTTTGTTGCGATAGGAGAAGGCGAAGAAACATTGATAGAGCTTTTGCAAAAAATCTCCCAGGAGGAAAGCTATAAAGAAGTTAAAGGAATTGCCTTTTACGATGAACAAGGTCAGCTTGTTTTTCAACCGCGAGAAACTCTGGTAGATTTGGACAGATACTTTCCTTTTTCTGTAAAGTATCATAAATATGGTGCTATGGAAATAACAAGAGGATGTCCCTACGCCTGCAATTATTGCCAGACATCTCATATTTTTGGAACAAGGATGAGGCATAGAAGTATAGAAAAAATTTGCGAATTTATGCAAGAAATCATAGTGGAACATCCCACTGTGCTTCGCTTTGTAACACCCAATGCATTCTCTTATGGGCAAAGCCTGCAAGATTTGGAAGCTTTGCTCTTTGCCTTAAAAAAATCGCTTCCCTCTTTTACAAAAATTTTCATAGGCACTTTTCCTTCTGAAGTCAGGCCTGATAGTGTAAGCCAGGAAGCCATTGATCTACTATTACGATATGCATGCAATGACAATCTTACCATTGGTGCTCAATCAGGAAGTCAGAGAATGCTGGAGCTATCCCATAGAGGACATACAGTGGAAGATATCTATCGTTCTGTGGATTTGACTCGAAAGGCGAACCTTAATGCAAATGTAGACTTTATTTTTGGTATGCCAGACGAAACAGAAGAAGATATTCGGCAAACTATCGAAGTAATGCAGGATTTGGTTACGATGGGTGCAAAAATCCACGCTCATGCTTTTCTTCCCTTGCCTCAAACTGCCTGGAAAAAAGCAAGCTATGCCAAAATAACTCCTGCTTTAAGAAAAAACATGGAGCGTCTTATTTCTCAGGGAAATCTTTTCGGCAACTGGTACAAGCAATACAGGCTTTCTAAAAAGATTTTTCAATATTTATGTACAGGAGAACTGTCCCATGACTGCAAACTTGGATGAAGAATTTTTACAACTTGCCTTAGAAAGAAATTTTATAACTCAGCAGCATGCTCAGGAAGCCTTGAGGATACAAGAACAAATAGGAAAAACAAAAGAAATAGGGGATATACTTCTTTCCCATAAATGGATACAAGAATCTCAATACAATGTGGTAAAAACGTTCCTAAGATATAAGACCAAAAAACTCCCTCAGCCTGGCCCTATGGAAAAAAAATGGGAAATGGAAAAAGACCAGACATTGGCACAAAAAGCAGTAAAAGAAGGCTTAATCAAAACAGAGCAGCTCATCGAATGCGTCTTTAAACAAAAAGAAATGGAATGCCAGGGGAAAAATATTTCTTTGCGAAAGATCATGCTCGAAAAAGGCTATCTTTCTCTTGATGATCTGGAATATCTGGAAAAAGGAGGAAGCACACCAACGGGAAGATATCCTGTTCTACCTCAGTACAAAACGAATGCAGATCCTGTTAGCAATATATCCCAGTTTCATTTTCTTGCTCCTATCCTGGTGCTTTTGAGCGATCCAGGAAAAAATACAGTCTATCCCCTGAATAAAAAAGAAAACTTTATTGGCAGAGCAAGAGGTGCAAACATCCATATAGATCATAGTACTATTTCCCGAATCCATTGCAAGCTTCATCATATAGAGGCACAGGGATGGGAAATCGTTGATATGATGAGTACATACGGTGTTATGGTAAATGGAAACAAAGTCAAAAAATATCTCTTGCGCAATCGTGACAAAATACAATTAGGCGATATTATATTAGAAATCAGAGGAATATAAAATTTTTTAGAAAAAATGAAGGAGTTTCGATATGGCGGAAAAGATTTTGATGCTGGCACTTTCTCCAACGATGCAAAGCGGGAAAATCACCAAATGGCATAAAAAAGAAGGAGATACGGTAGCGAATGGACAATTGCTGTGTGATATAGAAACAGATAAAGCCACTATGGAATATGAATCTCCTACAGATGGGACTATCTTGAAAATTTTGGTGGAAGAAGGGGCCAGTGCCAATATCGGGCAGACAATCGCTATTGCTGGAAAAAAGGGTGAGAACATCGAAGATATAGTAAAAAAACAGCCAGAAATCAAATCAGAAAAAGCAGGTGCGGTAAGCAAGCCAGATGCATCAGGAGATAAAAAGCAGGCGGACGTTTCTTCTACAGAGAAAGAAAGCCATCATAAGGCATCACCTCTCGCGAGGAAAATGGCACAGGAGGCTCGCATTTCTCCTGCTATGATTCAGGGTACAGGCCCGAACGGACGCATCATCAAAAGAGATATAGAAAGATATTTGCAAGAGCAAAGAAACACACCTCTAAAAGAGCGTCAGTCATCTCCTATAGATGTAGCGTGTATCGCTGTGCAGAATGAAAAAATTCCTCTATCTCAAAAAAGAAAAATCATTGCACAACGCCTCGCACAATCTAAATTTACGGCTCCACACTATTACCTTAAAGTCAGTGTCAACATGAAAGCTGTCCTTACTGAGCGTAAAAAGATCAACCAGTCTCTTGCTAAAAAGCTGTCTCTCAATGCTTTTCTTATAAAATTTTGCGCAGAAGCACTCAAAAGAAATCCTAAGGTGCATTGCACCTGGAGAGAAGACGCTATAGAGCAATTCTCTCAATGTGATATTGGACTTGCTGTAGCACAAAATGATGGTTTGATTACCCCTGTTGTGAGAAACTGTGGCTCTAAGGGAATACTCCAGATTGAAAATGAATTGAGTCCCCTTATCGAAAAAGCCCTTGGGAATAAACTTTTACCAGAAGAGTTCCAGAATGCGACTTTTACGATCAGCAATCTTGGTTCTTATGGAATAGAAGAATTCACCGCTATCATCAATCCCCCTGGTTCTGCTATTCTGGCTGTGGGTGAAATTAAAAAAGAAGCGATTGTATCAGAAGAAGATAAAATTGTGATAGAACCAATAGCCAAAATGACTCTCTCCTGTGACCACAGAGTCATCGATGGTGCAGTAGGTGCTGCATTCTTGAGAGATCTAAAACAAATGCTGGAAAATCCTATATTGGCACTATTGTAAAAATATTTTGCATGGAGTTTTGCTATGCCAGTTTCATTACGATGCAGTTGTGGTAAAAAAATCCTTATACAGGAGAACACCCAGGGAAATCAGGTAGAATGCTCCTGCGGTAATCTCTTTTCTTTGCCATCCCCGAAAGCTATCCCCTGGAAGCAATACTATCAAGAGAGTTGGGAAAATATTTTAGATAGAATAAAAGACCTTTTTTCTCCTCTATATCTCTTAAGAAAAGAGCTGATTGCCTATTGGGGCTTTTTTATCGCTGCTCAAGGAGAAGAGACAAAATTAGAACATTTTCAGGAAATTACGCACCAGTATCATAGTTTTTGCAATCTACACCAAGAGCTTTTAGAATGTTTTTCCATGCAGAATATAGGAAAGGCAAAAAAATTAGCTCTGGAGATTTATAAATACTCTTTTGCCATTGGGCAATATTGCCTTAAAGAAAAATATAGCTTTAAGCAGTTTTCTGAAATCGCTCTTTGGGAAACGCAGATCCATAATATTTCTCATGCTCTAAGTTTAAAAAAGGGCATAGATACCTTAGTCCATGCAAGTAATAAAAAAATTCCTTTTTTTCTTCGTAGCAACTTTCTTTATAGTGCTGGTATATTAGTTTGTATTTTTATCATATCCTTTCTTTTTTCTTTCTTTTTCAAGGCATTATTATTCCCTATACTACTTTTAATTGTGTCTCTTTTGGTCTGGCTATCCTCTAAAATAAAGATTTTTTACGATGAACAGCATTTTGCCAAAGTCTGGATCAGCAATGTCTTCTTATGGAGAGACAACATTTTTACTCCAGAGCTGGTGCAACAGTCTCTTAACAAGCTTTTCCATGATTGTAAGCTCGATACATGGAGGTATATCCCCTCTGTAGATATCATGGTTCCAGAAGACCTTTCATCCCGCGTTTTGCCAGACATCATTTTCCCTGCAGATACGCCTAGTGAATTTGGTTTAGAATTCGATGGAGAAGTAAGAGAATGGTGTAAGGTTTTATACCAGTTTTGTAGAGAATCCTTTTCAGAAGAAGGCTCGATCAACTTTTGTTTTGTATACTCTGAAAACCTGGAGCGAATCGTCATATTTTTAAATAAGCTCATCAATGCTTTTACAGAAATCAATGCTATCAAGGCGCAGGAAGTTCTTTTCATAACACGCTATGCTATTCTTTCATGCAGTAAATTACAAGGTATCCTGGAATCTTTATCTACTTTATTGCTAGAAGATAAATATCCTGGAGATAACTGCTGGAAGATAGTATGCAAATTCTATAGATGGAGTCAAATTTTTATTGCCATGGAAGAGGTGAAGCCTTGTGCAGAAGCTAAAGAATCACAGGCAAGAACAACACCCTTTCCAGAGCTATTTCATGGATTGAGAATATGTCTTTATAGCCTATCCCTCAAGCGTCCGACGTTGATTCTTCTGGATCATATAGAGAATAGCGATTCTTTAAGTCTCTACTTTATCAATAGTCTTACAAAAGGGAGCCGCAACAACCGTATATGCTTTATACTTTCTTACGACAGAGAAGAAATTTTGCAAAACGCTCTGGCTAAAGAAACGATATTGCTACTCCAAAAGCAAAATTGCTGGAAAACTCCTGAAAAAGAAAGAATACAAGAGAAGCTTCCTAATCATTTGCTAAACAAACAAGAATCATGGGAAGTTATGGCCTATTATCTTACTCAATGCATAACAAGTAGCGAGTCTCAATTCTTAGGTATACAAGGAAATACAGGCGATGGCAAGACTTTTTTAGGAAGAAAATTTTTAGAACTTTCCTGCCAGGAAGATCAGTTTTGGATGCTTTCTTTCAGCTACCAGGAAAACGTTCTGGACGATCCCCACATTCTGAATCCCATGAAAAAATTGTTGGAAAACGTTCTGGAGGAAGCTACAAATCTGGATCATAATCTGGGGAACAGGATTTCGGATATTATAAAATTTCTAAATAACGATATTCTGAAAAATGTAAGAAGAAATACTGTAAGATTATTAAAAATCCAAAAGCTTAGAGATTCATTACAAGAAAAACTTGATCAACTCAATCTTGTTTCTATGTCTGATTTTGATGCTTTGCTGGAGCGTAAGCTGTCCCTTTGGAAAGAATTCAAAGAAATTATATCTATTCTGGCAAGCTATAAACCTGTTCTTCTGTTTATAGATGATATACATCTGGCAGACCGACCTATCTTAAATTTTTTCCAATATCTAGCAGAAAACACCCTGGAAATTCCTTTGTTTTTGATTTTTACTTTCCAGGAAAAGAGTTTGGAGAATAAAGGAGGCCTGGAATTCCATCAATTTCTCGATACTATGAGGAAAAGCAAGCAATATCTGGAAATTCATTTAAAAGAAGCATCCAGCGAAGATCTTCTAGGGTATATCTGCCAGTGTTTTCATCCCAATCTTCTGGTGCAATCGGATAAAAGCCCTTTTATCCAGAAAATCATGGAATATACTTCAGGAAATATCCTTTTAATCACAGAAATTCTTAAGCTACTTCTCTTTAGAGGACAATTGATTTCCCTGGGAGGTTTCTGGATTTTAAGAGAAGAGCTTTCTTTTAATAACTTTTCGCTGGATGTTTTAAAAGAAAACTTTCTTGGCTGTTTTTCGGCTGCAGAAAGTAAAGTTTTCAATAGCCTTTTAGAATACTCCGCCCTATATAAAGGCCCAATGATTTTAGATATTTTGAAAAAAGATAAGGAAGAATGGGATCTATCCTGGGATGAGATACAGAGGATAGCGGAGATCATCCTGAGCCATAGCTTGATTTTGGTTCGAGGAGAGCAAGAAAATTCCATCCAGATTTTAAATCCAGAATATGCTCGCCGTATAGAAAGGTCTATTTCTAAAGAACGAAAGAAAAAAATCCATAGAAAAATTTTCGATGCTTTGCGAAATTCTCCTGAAAAAAGTGCATACAGGATGTTCTATCATGCTGTAAAATCTTCTTACATGGAAGGAGTTTTGCAATATGCGGAAATCATTGGGAAGCATAGCCTGGAGGTCTTCGATATCGACACTGCCAGAGAGATTTTTCAGCAAGGAATTTCGTGTGCTCTAAACTTACAGAATATAGCAGCTCTAGCCAAATACTATTTACTGAAATCCTGCACCTTTCCTAGCCAAAAAACCAGGATATCTCTGTCTTATTATCAATCTTTATTAGAACAGAGACAGTGGAAAGAGGCCTTTCGATTAAGTACTCATATACAAGACAAAGAAAGCCAGTGCATCCTTTTTCTGAAATCTCTGGAAACCACAGAAAACCTGCAACCAGAAGAAATTACAATTCTTTTGGAATTTTTTATAAAGTCTCTCGTCTTTGTAGAAAAAGAATACAGCCGTATCCAATTTATCCATGCTATTATGCCTTTTCTGCGCAACATAAATCCTCTGAAAAGCAAGGCACTAATGGAACAATGCCTGGATCTGGTAGAGTATATTTACAACGGAGAAGAAAGAGGAAATCTGTATTTGGAATTTCAGAAACAGATTCCAGAAAGCGATTTCCATCTGATGTTCAATATTTCCCGTTCTATTACTCATGTTACTTGTGACAGGCAAAAAGCACTCTCTATATACCATCTTTCCTCTTTTTTGAATAGAAACTATGACTTTGCCAGTATGATATTAGAAGAAACACAGCTTATATCCGATAGGGTTTATCATATCATGGCAAAACGAGTGCTTGCAGAACGCATTCTGGAAAGAGATCCAAAGCAAGCTGTAGAAATTTTCCAGGGAATAATAACTGCAATTCAGGAAATATCCTATCCTTCCAGGCAACTGGAGGCAATGAATGCTTTTCTCTCTGGAACCTATGGCAACATCGTACAGAAAAATTTTTGCGAAATTCTTTTGCTCTTACCAGGAGAATACCATTTTTCTCTGTTGAATTCTCTTTTGATGATGTTGCAGGAATCTCCAGAAAGCAAAGAAAGATATGAATGTCTGAATCTTTTGTCTGGTTTCCTTTCCAGGCTTGTCAAAGAAAAACAGCTTAGCGAAGATTTAGAAAAACTGGTGGCCGAACTAAAAAAACTCAGGAATCCTGCTGACCGATGCAAAGGGCTTTTGGAAATAGCAACGGGATTCCTTTCTAAAGATATAGATCTGTCCCATAAATACCTGAGAGATGCACTTGCCCAGATTACAGGCATTGAAATGAATAAAATGGAAGGTATTAGTGGCATTCTAATGCGAATTTTTCCCCTTTTAGGAAAATTTCCTGCTTCTATGTCTTCTCCTATATGGCCCCAGATTATTGCTATAGCCAAAACAATGCCTGCTGAGCAAAAAGACAAGCTTTTCAGCGAAATTATCCCCGAACTTTTTTCTTCCTCTCAGGAAAAAGCGATAGACCTTCTGCGCGAGATACAAAGTTCTGCCTATCGTCATAAAACCATAAGAAATTTACTTGTTATGGGGGAACAGACCATAGGCGTAGACCAGATCGAAGATGCCATTTTAAAAAATGCTATTTCTGAATATGGTGGAATTTTATTGCAAGAGCTGGCAGAAAAAGACTTAGGAAGAGCAAGACGATTGTTGAAAAATCTCCCTGCTTCCCTGGAAACAAGGATTGCTACGGCTCATTTATGCAAGCCTCCAGGACAAAGGATTCGAGAAATACTAACGCTATGCAAAGGCAATTCTAAAGACGCGGAAAAGATGTCTAAAATTTTCCATGCACTGGAAACTATTTTTCAACATAAAGAATATGATGTGGAAGGGAATGCGCAGCTTTTGGAAATCATTTCAGATGAGTATGTTGAAAAAATACCTCTTTTGCTTGGGGTATTGCTCGTCACCCAAGAAGTAGAGCCTAACATGGCCTGTGAAAGCTTCTGGCGATTCAATGTCCTTTTGGAAAAACACCTTTCGGAATCCAAGGAAAAAGTATCGGAAGAGATCTACGCTAAAATAGAAAAGCTTTTACAACAACTTCGACCACAATTCATCGAAGACTATATAGAAAAGCTCTTACCTTCTGTGGAAATCATTTCCTCTTTATCTGTAAGAGCCATACTCATCAGGATTCTATGCCAAAAACTCAAAGAAGTTTCTCCTGATATGGCAGTAGAAATAGTAGAGAAGCTTCCTCCTGAACTGCGATTTAAAACTCTGGAGGAAATCGTAAGCGAATACGAGAAAACATCATCTCTTTTGTCTCCTTCTATGGATATAGCCCATGCTGAAATCAACAATCTGGAATCGCTTGTTTCTTTAGGCGTTATGGAAAAACAGCATCCTATGTTAGGCCAGCCTGTAAGACAGATGGTAAGGGAAAATATCATTGGAATTCGCAATCCACTCCATAAAATCGAATTCTGGATCAAGGCTCTGGAAGCAAATTCAGGATGGGATGAAAAATTCAGCGAATACATACTAGACAAGATTCTCGAATTTTCGACTAAAATCCCTAAAGAAGAGCTTTCTCCTTATTATAAGCTACTAAGAGCCATCCAGGGGTTGCCTTCTCCTTTGAAAAACGATTTTTTCATCAAAGTGATAGACCATTTGACCAGGCCTAAAGAGGACAAAAATCCCCTTGTGTCGCTGAGTATAAAGAAGGGGAATTTATACAACGCGCTTCATATTTTAATCACAGCTCTGCCTTTTGGCCCTTCTTGTATTCATGCGTTTGTACAAAAACTTTTAATGATACCGCAATCGCCTTTCGATTTTTATGATTGGATCTCTGGTGTAGAAAAATTCCTCTTTTTAAGCAGGGGATTGGTACCAGAAAAAGAAAGCGAATGGATACTCCAGACTATTGGCTATCTGGATACTTTTGTGATTGATGATTCTCTTTCACAAGATGTCCAGGAAGATTTGTATCTATTGAGAGCTCTTAGCACGATTCGCCTTGCAAAGGATTTAATTCATTATGATCCCAAAGAGGCCATCCGCGCTGCGCAAAGAGTCATACAACTTTCTGAATATTCCAGGCAAAGGTATAGACTGCACCGCTATATTCTGCTACAGATATGCTCTCTTGTCGATTTTTTAGAGCCTGCGATACAGGAAAAAAATTCAGAAATTTTTTTGGCCATTAAGGCAAAACGCCTGCAAGCTGCTTTTTATCATCTACAAGTGATAAAAGATTTCAGTGCAGAGCAAAAAAGAGTTTTCCTCCAGGCAGAGAAGAACCTCCTGAAAGAAATTCTGGAGTACATCGTACATACACTGAAAGGAACTTTGCCAGACAATCCTATTCTGGAATCCAAGGAAAGCTTTCAGAAAAGCCATGAACAGATGAAATATGAATTGGAAAATACTTTCCAGAAGCTGTTGATAGCCAAACCAGGTACATCACTCACCCAGGCTTTTTTTGTGGTTGCTCAGGCCCTGTGTTTGATTGATGATGACTCTTTGCATAACTGGCCTGCTCCCTGGCTACACAGAATGATTCGCATCGTTTCCAGGATTGATCCTAAAAATCTTAGCATCGCTGGTGATGATATTCTAAAAGCAGATGAAAGAGAAGAGTTTGCACTCTTTGTCCATAGAGTTTCCCTGATCTTTCCCAGAAGCGTCCTGTTGCTTATCAATGGCATGTTCAGCAAAACAGAGATCACAGAAATTTCGTCTACATTAGAAGAAGACCCTGTGGATGAAAACACGATGAGAAACCTTATTGGCCCTTTGACAAGCCCTTATTTGCAACAATATCGTGACCAAATGCTGGGGAATCTGGCTTTGGAATGGATTGAATACAAATGGGAAGATGGCTTCTTGCTTATAGAGAGCATTTTCGATCATAGAATCCGCGCTAAAACCATTATGCGCCTTCTGCGCAAAGCACTGGACTACTATCCTGAAAAAGAAATCGAAATCTGTTGTAATGCCTATTCTATGCTTGGCAAAGTAAAAAATTCCAGAGCCAAGGTCAATGCCCTTATTCTGGTCGCCATAAAAATAGCCTCTATAGATCCACACAAGGCACTAGAAATCACATTTTCCTTCTCATCTCAGGAAAAAAAACGCGAGGCAATAGAAAGAATTGTGCAAAAGTTAGAATTCCCCAAAGCACTCCACTTTCTGGATAAAATTTCTTTTCCAGAATTTCGCCAGATTGCCCTAAGAACTCTTTTGTGCAAATTACCTCCTGAATCGGAACATAGAATCTTTTGTCTGAAGCAAATATGGGATTTGATAAAAAATATAGTGGAGGAAGAAATTCGCATCCATATCATGAAAAGCATGGTACGCATTGGGATTCGAGAATTGGATTGCAAAGAAAATCCCGATAAAATTTTCCCCCTGCTTTTAGATATGTGGGAAAATTCCAGCCATAGCGAAAAAAGGCTCTGTATGGAGTTTCTATGCTCTACATTTCCTGTCATGATGAAGATCATGGATGAAAACAGTACGACCCGACTCTTCGAAAGTCTCTATCATCCAGAAAATTTTCCTATTACAGTAAGACAGGAAGAATTCAAAACCATGGTATTGTAAGCAGAGCAGATATAAACTATAAAGTTATACCTATATTCCGCAGCTTGTAAGTGAACTTTTTCGATTTTTAAAGAGAACCAC
>CALKWO010000104.1 GCA_938003875.1 uncultured bacterium | reverse complement strand
AAAGAAGGTAGTGCATGGGAAAAGGGACAGGGCAAACTCGTTCCCTATGGTCTATGGAAGCTCAAAGAAGCCCGAAAAGAAGGGTATCTCTTTCTGGTCGAAGGCGAAAGTGACTGCTGGACACTCTGGTATCACGGTTATCCTGTACTGGGTCTTCCTGGTGCCGATATGGCCGAAAAAATAGAAGCCAGGTATCTGGATCAGATCGGAAAAATTTATATCATCCAGGAATCAGACCAGGGCGGAGAAACCTTCGTGCGTGGCATCCGAAAAAGGCTCTATAAAATAGGATATAAAGGAATGGCTTTTGTTGTGGCGATGAAAGGAGCCAAAGACCCCAATGATTTGCATTGTAGCTCATCTAATTTCCATGAAGATTTCTCCCGACTGGTAAACGATGCCAGGCCGATTTCTCTATTCGAACCCAAAGACATCACTGTGGATTATGGAAATCTAATCCCTGAATTGCCTGCACCGGAAAATAAGACAGTCCTGGAACTCATGGAAAAGGCCGTTGCAACACAGAAGAACTTTTTCATTATAGCTCCCCAGGGATCAGGAAAATCATACTCCAACAGCTATATTGCTGTAAATGAGCTAAAAAAAGGACGCTGTGTGATTTTATCTTCCCGCTCTCACGACGAGCTAAAGCAGATTGGGCGAACGACCAGAAAGCTTTTGAAACAAATCGGAATGCCAGAATACCATCTATTCCATCTCAAAGGAAGCAAGGAGAGAGAAAAGGCAGATGATTCCTTCATTCCTGATGTCAGGCCAATCATCGTATTGGCTCCTCATACCTATTTCCACTTCAAAGGCGATACCCCGTATCATTATGCCCTTGCCGATATGCTTTTCCAGGGAAAATTTGGAGAAAAGCCGTTGGTACTGATTGATGAACTCAATTCCTTTATGGAGTCGGCCTTTATCTCCAAAGTTCTTGGTTCTCGCAAATCTCTGAAAAAAGTCTTTGGCGAAGAACTGTGGATTAAAAACAGACTATGCCCGCTCTACAGCTCTTCGGGCAATTGCCTGAATTGCGAAGGCAACATGTTTCTACACCCGCGCGGAGGAGACGCAGGAATGCTTTACTACTTGCCTATCCACCAGCACCATAAACAAGACCAGTTGCGAAAAGAGAAAGTAGATGTCGAAAAAATTGTAAAATTGGATATATGGTATGAAGAGAATACCATGCGAGTGTATGATGTTTTCCAAACCAAGGCTTTCGAGCAAAGACAATGGTCAACAGGAAGCAAAGACGATATTTCTTTAGAAATAAGCTTCGAATATTGGCGGACAGATGTCATCTCCCGGATGATAGCTCCTCATGTTGTTTACTTTTACCCTTATGATATCGTGAAAAAAGAGAATTTAGGCCGGCCTCTCAACGCACAGGAATTGAAGGAACGGAAGAAAGGAAAGCAAATTGTGCCGCCCCACCACGTTTGCGGAGTTCCCGTTCTCCAGGGTTGGGATCTTGCTGTTTTACGAAAACTCAACGGACAGGTACAATTTGGTCTGACCGCTCCAGGTGCTAGCAATACAGATCGTTATATACTGAAGCAAGCCATCGGCCTTTCTACAGAGCACTATAGCGTAGCCAATACGCCCTATATTCGATTTAGCAACCTCCTTATCCTGATGCTGGAGAAAGACTTGTATTTTGAAGAAGCAGAAGTAAAATCCCTTCTTGAGTTCTGGGCACAAAGCACAAAGATAATCTCCTTTCTTCCGACCTACTACGATGCTTCCCAGTCAGAAATTGC
>CALKWO010000103.1 GCA_938003875.1 uncultured bacterium | reverse complement strand
CACGCTTCATCCATAATTCCGAAAACTTCAATTTTTAAGTGCGGAATGTAGGTTCTATCTATGTTTAACATCGTTTTGACAGAACATTTTCTTATGTTTTTGCTTGAATTATTCTATCTGGAGCGTTTATTTTTTACTGCGGATTACGCAGCGAAAGCCAACCTGGGAGTATTTTTTTTCTATTCCAATATGTTGCTGAAAATAGACCTGACAATGGATCGCCAGCTCATAAAAGGATCCACCTTTGAGGATATAGTCATTCTTTTCCAGAGATATTTTGCAGAATTCTCCTGCATTGCCAGCCATATTGTAAAGACCATAAGGTGATCTTCCCTCTGGCGCATAGTCGATTGGTTTTATGGATTTTCCATTTTCTATAGAATTCAAATACTTTGCCAGAGAACGAGATTCGGGTTTTTTGTTACCCCACGGATAATCGTATTGTATCTGGTCTTTTTCTTTCCAGGAAGCAGCTTTAGTCCATTCGGATTCTGTTGGCAAATCTGCTCCTGCCCAATGTGCATATTGATTCGCCATCTCAAAGCTGATGTTGGTTACTGGTTTTTTCCCTTGAAACCCTTTTGCTGGAATATAAAGAGTGCCATCGTAGACAATGTTATAAATTCGTTCATCCTGGGAGGGAATTTCCATTTTTTGATCGTTGATAAATTTTAGGAATTGCTCCAGGCAAACCTCATATTTGTCTATCCAATATGTATTATGAATGTATTCTTCCGATGCCTTATTTCCTATTTTTAGTTTCGATTTTCCTTCTGGGATTTCTATCATAATCATCCCATCTTTTTTCCGCTTATATTCCATAAATCCTTGATCATTTTTTTCTAAGGCCAACATCTCATCGTTTTTTTCTATACTTTCTTTTGGAAGCAAGGGCTTATCTACCATTTTGGGTATATACACGTCAGGGCGATCCAGGAAAGGAGAATAGTAAAACCATGATGCTCCCGCAAGAAGAACCAAAAATAGAACTGCTATGATGCCTGTTTTTAGAGGATTGCCTACAGATCGAAGCTGGCAATGGATCTTTCGTTCATGGGAAGAAGGATCAAGAAAAAGGGTATTTTGCCCTTGTATGTCCGCCCTTAGGATTTCATTGATTGTCCAGCCGTCCACATCCAATCCACTGCCAGGGTTGATCTGGATTTGGACTGAATCATGAGGAGAAACCCATGCCTGAAATATAGCACCATAGTTTGAGGAGGATTGCAAAGGAGTTCCGTCCCAAATTTTTTTATTTAAAAGAACGACAGATTGAAAATTTTTATGGCAGACAATCTTCATTTCCAATTTTATTTTTTGCTCGTATTGCAATATGATTTCAGGCTCGTTTTTATCCTCCAGGGGAAACCACTCTAATCTATTTCCATCATACGAATGGAAGCAAGAAGAAGGAATAGCCTGTATATTGGCTAAACGATAGCAGCATTCGCTTTCCTGCTCATCAGGCAGTTCATCAAAAAATTCCAAAGAAAGACGATTCATGGCAAAGGAAATTTTATAGCAGCCAGGAAAAGATCTTGTCTGTTCATTCCATAGAAATGTACCTGGAATATTGATTGGTTTGCTTTGAATTCTTAGATTCCAGGATAGCCTGTCTTCCAAGAACAAACGTATTCTTTGATATAAATCTTCTTCTTTCTCTGGCATTTTTTTTACAGAAAGATATTCTAACATCCAGCGATATTCATAGGGAATTCTCTCTTCCTGTACTTTAAGATAACAGCTAGCACTATCCCAGAAAATCATGCTTCCCTGCAATGTTTCCAGAAACATGACCAAAAAAGGATAATAGTCATCTATTGGTGTAAGCTTGATGTTGGTATTGTAGGAATGCCCTAAGTATCTGGGAGAAAAAAAACGGCGCACTTCATCTACACTAGGGTCTAGCTTTTCCAGGAAAAAATCGAAAGGCCCTAATATATGAAGAGTTTTTCCGCTTACAAAGATGAGGTCAGGATTCAGGTAAGGTATGCTGAAAGATTGGAGATGAATCTGGTGTATCCATTCCAAAAGATTCAGGAAAAAATGGTCTCTTTTCCTCTGGTTGTTCTGTATAGATTCCAAAAAATCACGACAGCTTATTTTATCTTCTTTAGGAAAAGCCACAAAGGCAGATTCTCCAACCAACCCCCATTCTCCAGATAAAAAAAAATTTTTAGGGTAAGCCTGACCTTTATAAGCCCCTAAATGAGGATGGAGCAATGCCAACTTGACAAAAAGATTTTCCTTTTTTTTATCGCTCCCTTCATGAAGAAAGCCATAAAAATAGGAATGTGGATCGCTTTGTAAAATCTGGTAACGTCCTGCCACCACATGCTTTTCTGGAAAAGTAGGCATATTTTTCCCCTATATTCAGAATTTTTCTATTGGGCATTTTCTATAGTTAAAAATCTTTCTATTTTTTTCAAAATAGTTCCGCCAACTCCCTGGATTTCCATTAAATCCTCAGCCTTCTCAAAGGCTCCTTGTTCCATACGATACGAGTATATTCTGTAAGCCCTTTGTTTTCCCAATCCAGGCAAGATTTCCAATTCCGATAGACTTGCCTGGTTTAGAGAAATTTTGATAGAACCCAGAGATACCTGAGCCTTTTTAGAAACAAAAAATACATAAAAGGCTTCCACCATTATAATGAATAATAGAAGCAAAAGAAAAGCTTTCCTCTTTGGATTGTCCATATTGTTTAACTATAATTTCTCTATTTCTCAAAGTTTTCTTCATAGCCTTGCAGATTTATTTTAGCGCAGAATCC
>CALKWO010000102.1 GCA_938003875.1 uncultured bacterium | reverse complement strand
TCGAAAGAATCTGCTACTTCCACCAAAACCACAGGGGTGACATAGTAGCCATAACAGACGAATCAGCAAATATCCTCCTACGCCTCGAATGCACAGCCTACGGCGAAGTCTACAAAATCGGTGCTGAAGGCGAGCTAGAAGCATTGAGCGAAGAAGAGAAAGAGCTGATAGTGTACAGTTTTCAAGGAAGACAGCTTGATCCTGAGACAGGGCTGTACTACTTCAGGAACAGGTATTATTCTGCCGAGCAGGGAAGATTCTTGCAACGCGATCCGCTTGGCTATGTGGATGGATTGGGGTTGCATGAGGCTATGGGAGGGAGTCCTGGGAACTTTTGGGATCCAAAAGGATTAAGTTTTAAAAATTATTTCGAAGATCATGAAAAACTATTGGCTATATACGAAGAAAAATCTAAAAATTTAGGCCCATTGGAAAAATCTCATCTTTTAGAAAAGATGTTTGGAGGATTAGAGATAGGCTTTTATTATAGACCAGTTCAAGGTTTTGAAGCAGTTTCTCATGGAGAAGTATATATTGGAACTGTAAGCTATTCATTTACAGAAGATAATGGTGGTTATATGAAGTTGAACTCATCAACAATCAATGAACATAATTATCATATCTTTCTTGCACCATCTACACTTTCTCCAGAAGATAAATATGCTATTTTAAAAAGAGCTGTGAATTATGCAATACTTAGCGAAAATAAAGAAAACCAAGGAAAAGGAGAATTAAACTATATATTCGGCTTTTGGCATTGCAATAACATGGCTGCAAAAATATTAGATGTAACTTTTATCAAAACCGTTTCGAAAGGTGGACAAAAGATTACTTTTAAGTATCATATATGTGATAAGTGCTTTCTAACATCGGAAGAACTTTCATATCACTTGGTAAAAGACTTAGGCTACAAAGAAATAGACAAAGAGACTTGGAATCAAATCTTTCAAAATCAACGTGTATTGCTCAAAAAACTCATAGAAAATCAATAATCAATAATATATCTTTCAAAGGTAAAAACAGACTAGGCTATATCTGTAAATTTTTGCAATTTTTTTTATTTCTTGGTTTATAAAGTTGTTACAGCGATTCTCACTTGTATTGTATGCAAAAAGATGCTTTAGGCTGGTTTACTCATGCTGGATATTGTATACAACGCAACTGAGAATCGCTGTAATGCTTTTGCAAGCACAGCCTAGTAGATATATCAATGTAGATTTTCAAAAGATAGTAAATCTAATTTAAGGAAAATGAAATGAAAAAAAAATATTTTATATTATCAATTTTTATATTTTTATTAATGTTTTTTATATGGCAATACTATTGGCTTTCTATGATTCCAGAATGTAAAGGACATTGGGGTAGACTGGAGCGTTATAGGGGTAATGCTTTTAATTATATGAAAAATCCTTTCTATACAGGAGAAGATATTGTAAGGTTGTTAAAGCTAGAAGGTATAGAAATTTCTGGTACTCAAAAAAAAGTTTCTATTGTTTGTGCAACACTAGATAATAATGATGAAGTTGGAAAGGTAGTTCCTTTCTTTTGGGAAAAAAAACCTTACCATTTCAATTCATATTTAATAATAAATAAATATGGTGATGCCTATCGTATTCCAAAAAAAATTTGGGAAGAATACCTTAAATCTCCTAGTGAAAAATACGAAATTCTGTTTTATCATTATGAAAAACTCTATGGAAATAGATTAGATGTTCTAAAACATTTACTATGGAAATATTTTGGTTATGATTTTGAATGGGATCAAGAGACTACTAGAAAATTATTCAAAAATTTTGATACAAAGAAGTAAGAATAAGGACAGATATTTCTATTAAAGGAGTTAAAACAAAAATACTGAAAAGAAAATAAAAAAAAATCAGAAAAGAAAGAAAATGGTCAGACACGATCTCAAGTTGTTGTTATCTAATGATTTAGTAT
>CALKWO010000101.1 GCA_938003875.1 uncultured bacterium | reverse complement strand
AAAAAACAACCTAAAAAAATCAAAATTTTTTCCTTAGAAGCTGCGGAACGTAGGTCCTATACAGTAAATTATATCAATTCCATATTCCTTAGAAATTTTGCTGTATTGTTATCCTGGTGATTTCGTTTTGGCAATAGTGGAAATGGATTTTCCAGCAATATCGGCTATACTGTAGCTCGGAGAAAGGGCAAATCGTGTCTCCATGTTTCAAGAGCATCTCCATTCCTTTTGACAACATTTCCCCTGATACTATGCTTCCATAGACATATTCCAGATGCACATCCCCCGCATCACAAACCACGATCTCCCCATTTCGAGAAAAATCCAAAAGCCTCTCCAGCCATCCCCCAAACTCAATCTTCCCTGCCCCCACGATTTCCTTCAAAACACCATCCTCAAAAAACAGAGCCTTTGTCCCCTGCTCCACAATAAAACCAGAAGCCAGGGACGACTTCTGGTTCTCATGGCTAATTCTTCGGGCAAATACATTCGCCCCTCTACGCCAGGTAATCATTGCGTTTTCCTTTACTGATTGTTTTGCGTTGCATACAGAGTGTACATCGGATTTAAAAAAATTTATCCACAGATTACACAGATTACACAGATTTAGGCATTGCAGTAATCAATGCTCGAAGCACTTTATTCACAGATTCCGATGTTTTGAATACATGGGATATATCTGGGTCAAGAACGACAACCACACGATCTTTTTCCCTCGGAGTTGCAAAACGATTTGGTTTGGCTTTGTTGTAATCCAATTCATACTCCGATTTCATATCATCCAATTGTTTAGAGTTTGTTGTTTTCTTCATAATCTTTTTTCTCCTTTTTTGTCGGCAAACGTGTGCTAAAAATGCGAATTACATTGTTGGCACGTTCCGTAAAACATACTAAGAGCAAGCGATTTTTAATCGAATGCCCAAGTATAATTTCTCGTGTTTCTTGTATTGAGTGCTCTTCATCGTCAAATATAGCAGCCAGGGGATCATCAAAAACTGTACTGGCTTCCTCAAAGCTCACTCCATGCTTGCAAAGATTGATAGATGCTTTTTTAGCATCCCATTCAAAGCTTACGTCCATAAAGTTTTCTCCACGCCAAATCGCCTATGAACTTGAAAAAAGTGTCCATTCAAAAAATGAGAAAGTGCCATGTATTTATCTTAATAGAATAGCACACTTTTTGCAAAAATTGTTTAAAATCAAAGAATCAAAAATCAAATGAGCAAGTGTATCATTGGCTTCCCGCTCGAACAGCAAAAGCACGGGCACCGCCTCTGAATCCGCGGTCGTACCAAAGCTCGGAGCCTGAGGGAAAGTCGAAGAAACACGCAGACGAAGACGAATCACACTCTCCACTCCATACAAATAACCAATTTCTAGGTGATACAAAAACAGTGTCTATATTACTGTTGCCTTTCCCTTTCTTATATATCGTCAGCAATTCTTTTCTTGCAGGCATACGCCAGCCTCTTCCATACTTTGATGAATCAATGCTTTCTATACAAGCTTTGGCTTCGTCCCAATTTGTATCCTTATCTAGATATACCAGCCATTCCATACCAGTCTTTGTATCAATAATAATGCCTGATGTTAAAACTAAGTAACGATCATCTTGAGATTTAGAAGATAGTCTTCTGCCTTGAAGCAACATTGCAATTCGTCTTTCTTCAGCGCGCTTTTGCTCTGCATCTTCTTCCTGCCTGGCTAATAGCAGCCTTTTCTCCCAATCTTTGGGGGCATCTTCAAAGCCTGCTTCTTTTGCTTTCTGGTAAAACGCAATCGCGCTTGCCCATTTCTTTCCTTGCATGGCTTTTTCTGCTAAAGCATAGTTTTGTTCAAAGGCCATTTTCCTTTCGTTATAGGCTTGTTTCTTCGCGTTCGCTATTTTCGCATCCCAATCTTGCTTTGCGTCTTCAAAGCCTGCTTCTCTCGCTTTCTGATAAAACGCAATGGCTTTTGACCACCCTTTTCCTTGCATATTTTTTTCTGCTAAAGCATAGTTTTGTTCAAAGGTCATTTTCCTTTCGTTATAGGCATGCTTCTTTGCGTTCGCTATTTTCGCATCCCAATCTTGGTCTGCATCTTCAAAGCCTGCCTCTTTTGCTTTCTGATAAAACGCAATGGCTTTTGACCACTCTTTTTCTTCCATCGCCTTTTCTGCGAATGAAAAATTTCTTGTAAATTCCTTTTTTCTGTTCTCGTACATCTCTTGCCTGATTTGCATAATTTTCCATACACCTGTGCTCATAAGAATAACCAAAAGCAATACGGCAGCTACAATACGTCTTTTCTTTCTTCTGGCAATTTCTATTTTCTCTATTTCTTTTGCGATTTCTTTCAGAAAACACTGTATTATTTCATTTAGAGGATAAAATTTCTGGGCCATTTGTGCAAGCTCAAAGGCATTCATCCAATCCTTTGCCTGCATTTTGGCCTGGATTTCCTGGCATTGTTTTTCTTCGTTTCTTTTTTCTTCTTCGCATCTCTGGATAGTTTCAAGGAAAAAAACAAAACCTCTGTGGTACTGTAAGCCTTCTTTGGCTTTGGTATAAGCTTCGTCACAGTTTTTCTGCGATAAAAGTTTCTGGATTTCCTTTACCAACAGGCTGCTGTTCTGAAGATTATCTTCACACTGCCTTTGCACTTCCCTGGCTTCTTTGCCTTGGGGCATAATGCTAAGGGCGTTCTGGCATTCCTTTATGCATTCCTGGTAAGCTTCTCCGCTGCCCTGTTGCAGCGAGGATTTTGCCTTATCCAGGTACTTCTGGTATTCTTGCTGCCTCTTTTTTTCCTTTACACCCTGCAACAAGAGCTTTGCCTCTTCCTGCTCTGGGCAAAGGTTCAGGTATTCCTGGTACAGGTTTGCTGCCTTTTCGTATTCCCGTGCTTTCTCTGCTTTTTGCGCTTGTGAAAATAGCTCTTTGCTCTTCTTGTCTTTTTCTCTGGCTTCGGACAGGGTATTCTTGATTTCTTCTTTATCCTGCAAGATTTGGCTGGCGTTTTCTAATTCCTGGATTGCCTCTTCATAGTGGTATTTTTTCAGCCAATCTTTTCCTCTTTGGAGATGAGCAAAGCCTTTTTGTATTTTCTCCTTAACCCCTTGCAATAAAGCCTTTGCTTCTTCCTGCTCTGGGCAAAGTTTCAGGTATTCCTGGTACAGGTTTGCTGCCTTTTCGTATTCTCGTGCTTTCTCTGCTTTTTGGCCTGGAAAAATAGCTCTTTGCTCTTTTTGTCTTTTTCCCTGGCCTGGGATAGGGCGTTTTTGGCTTCTTCTTTTTCCTGCAAGATTTTGCTGGCCTGTTCCAGCTCTTCTACTGCCTGGCTATACTGGTGCTTTTGCAGGTATTCCTTGCCTTGTTGGAGATGGGCGAGACCTTTTTTGTGTGTTGGCAGATGGATTCCGCAAAGTTCGCAATATTCGCTTCCTACTCGAATCTCTTTCTGGCACGCGAGGCATGGCTCAAAGAGGGCCAAACCGCATTTGCGGCAGAATTTTGCTTCTGCCTTGTTTACAAAGCTGCACTTGGGGCAGGTACCTTCTTGCAATTCTTCTATGGGGGCTATCTTTTGGGGACTGCCCTGCTTCGTGGCCTTGTCGCAATCTTGCAGGATTTCGTCTATGGAAAAGTAGCGTCTTTCTGGCTTTTCTTCCATGCACTTGAGTACAATCGCTACCATCTCTGGCGGCAGGCGGTCTGAGCGTACGGTTCGGGGGATTTCTCCTGTCAGCATCTCATAGAGCGTTGCTCCCAGAGAGTATATATCGCTTCTGTGGTTTACGTTCTTGGCATCGCATTTTTGCTCTGGGGACGCATAGTCCATGGTTCCCATTCCATATCCTGAAAGCGAAAGCGGGCTATACACTCCCATCCTTGCAAGGCCAAAATCCAGTATCTTGGGCACTCTATCCGTGGCGATGATGATATTGCCTGGCTTTATGTCTCTGTGTACAATTTCTTTCTTATGGGCATAGGATAGCCCGCTTCCTATTCCCTGGAATATTTCCAGCGATTCTTCCAGAGCCAGCTTGCCTTTTTTCTTGATATACACGCTCAACACGATTCCATCTACATATTCCATCACTATGTAATGCCCCAGGCCATCTCTTCCTATATCATGCACCATCACTATATTTTTATGGTTCAGGCTGGCGATTGTCCTGGCTTCCCTCAAAAACCTCTCTATTCCCATTCGGCTTTCTTGCTCTCGGATATGCAGCCTCTTGATCGCCACTATCCTTCCTAGTCTTTTGTCCCTGGCCTTATACACCACGCCCATCCCGCCTTCCCCTATCTGCTCCAGAAAATCATATCGGGACGCTGCTTCTGCTATCTCTATATCCTCTTCTTCTCTCACCAGGGGAACTATCTTGTCCGATGTCTTCTGCCCTGTAAACGAATCCTCTTCACTCTCTACTTTCACAACTGCCTTCTTCTCTGGTCGGACCGTCTTCTGCCCTGTAAAACTACTCTGCTGGCTTGACGAATCCTGCAACCGAAAACCGCACTCTGAACAAAATTTTGCATTGTCCAGATTCTCTACACTGCATTTCGGACATTGCACTTTCTTTCTCCTTTTCCTAACATACCAATTTTTTTTAGGGATTTTTTTTGTAGACAAAACCTAAATAATCATCTATAATGCTTTTTGTCAATAAAAAAAGCATGTTTCTTTTTTAGAAAACATGCCTTAAATTTCAATTGTGCTGTGATTCTATAGTCTTTGCTCTCCTAAATCAAGGAGAAAATATATTTCGTTTTTTTTGTAAACATATTTTTTCAGGAGTATGACCATGTTTGAAATCACCAAAACTTTCGTTCATGAGACTGGTTTGCAGATTACCCCTTTTTTCATGCAGGGTACTGGCTTTGTTTTTTTGCCTAAAGAATTGGAAGGGCAGCTTGGGTATGAGAATTTTGCACAGACTATTTTTCATAGTGATTCTTTTAAAGAAGGAATTGAATATATACTTTTGAAAGATTCTAATCTGTTGGAATTCAAAGAGTTGCTGAGGGTAAGTAATACTATTACTTACCCTTCTCAAAGTCTCTATGAGACTATAAAATATTTTTCTTCGTTGATTCTTCTTACAGAATCGGGCTTATACACAGCTATGATCCTTTCCCGCAAACCCCAAAGTGAAACTTTTCGCAGGTGGATAACCTGCGAAGTTTTGCCTTCTATCCGTAAAAAAGG
>CALKWO010000100.1 GCA_938003875.1 uncultured bacterium | reverse complement strand
AAAAAACAACCTAAAAAAATCAAAATTTTTTCCTTAGAAGCTGCGGAACGTAGGTATAGCGAAAATTGCATTTAATTCTTTTTCGTTATCTTTATCGTTATCATTATCTTTTTTTGATGATGAAGATGATAACGATAATGATAAAGAGAAAGATAACGAATTAATTCCCAAATCTTTCGTAAGCTCTTGGTAATCAATAATCCAGATTTAACATTGTCAAATTAGGAATCAGAATTAAATAACTTCCCCATTAAACCCAAGCCTGCTTTTTAGTTTGAACTCGGAGTAATTTTTTGTTCAAGCTCAGGTTTAGGTTTATAAGTAGCATAGTCTTAGCCTTAAATTGACAGGAATGGGGTTATAAACCAGGGCTATTGTATTTCGCTATTTTTTCTCTAATTTCTCGATCTTCAATTTTACATTTTTGATTCCAGCTCCGTTGATTTCATCCAGAACGCTTATGATAAAGCCATAGTCCAGGCTGTGATCGGCTGCCAGGATCAGGTCTTGCTCTCTTGTCTTGCTGACTTCATCCATAAGGGTTTTTTTTAGGTTTGAAAGAGCCACTTCTGTACGCCCCAGGCAAATACGACGATTTTTATCAATCGTCACAGCAAGCTTTCTTTCTTCAAATTTTTGGGTTACAGCAGCTTTCGGAACCTGGATATTTTTGATTTCGTGCATGGTAAAGGTAGCCGTAGAGATGAAAAAAATCAGGAGTAAAAATGTCATATCAATCAAAGGAGTAAAATCCAACTCTGCTGGCTCTATTTCCTGGGATTTCCAGGGAAATTCCATGCCTTTGATAGCAAGTAGATCAGAACCACTGCCCTCAGGAAAGAAGAGAAGTTTCAACTCTTCGATCTCACTTGCCTTAAGCCAATTCTCCATAAGATCGCTGCAAACCAAATCCTCTGGAAGAACTCTTGCTTCCAAGACCCAGGATTTTAGAATAGAAAAGGGAATTTTTTCATACACTTTGCCTGTGTCTTTTTTTTTCAATTTCCATAGCTGATTTTTATCTTGCTCGCTCATGCTCTGGTTTCCTTACGTCTGTGCATGATTCGTAAAAAGCGTGTCAGGTATTCGTAGATTTGCACTTCAAAATTTTTGACTTTGTTAATCAGATAGGATTGAATAAAAATAAAGGGAATGGCAACCATAAGACCGCCTGCTGTCGTTACCAGAGCAAGCCGTATTCCGTTCGCCATTTTTCCTGGATCACCAAGCCCATATATGGCGATGATTTCAAAAGTGCTAATCATACCCAGTACAGTTCCCAAAAGCCCAAGCATAGGGGCTGATTTGACTACGATAGCCAGGATTCCAATATGTTTTTGCAAAGAGGGAAGTATCTTGATCTGGATTTCATCCACCAAAACCTGCCTGATTTCTTCAATGCTCTCGTCTTTGTGCAAAAGCCCCAGAAGCATAAGCCGAGGTATAAGACATCGAGAACTTTCACAGTATTTTATCGCCTCCTGCATTTTCCCTGATTTAATATTGTTCTCCAGAGGAGGAAAAAATTTATCCATATCACAGCGATAGGCTCTGAATACCAAAAAACGCTCAATGGCAAAGCCCAACCCTATGATAGAAATAAGAATAGTGAGATATAGAATGATTCCACCAGCCTGTATCATTTCCAACATGATAATTCCTTTTTTATATATTTTGATCTTGTCAAACTGCACAAGATCATTTTGACTATTACATTGCTAATCAATAAGTTGCCAAAGCGGAAGGGAAAGCCTTCTGGAAGGAATAAAAAGAGTGTCGCCTGGCAAAAGAAGAAAACTTATCCAACTCATTTTGCCAGGAAAATCCAGAATCTTGTCTGCTCTTCTTTTTATTCCTGGAAGAAGGTTTTCCCTGGAGCAACAAACCTCTGGGGTTAATTCTCGTCCGCAGTATATATAGAACCGATCTCAATACGTCCGATTCTAACCTACTCAGTCTTTTTTTTCTTCTGTGATTTTGCTGATAAAGCTTTGTAAGACATCTTCGCTGATCTCTGGCTCCACAGGCTTTGTGGGGACAGGGGGTACAGCGGGTGTGGGAGCTGCTTCTTTGGGCTTTGCCAGAACATTCGCCAGCTCGGCGATAGTGTGATGCTGGAAAAGCTGATTGGCATTTAGGTCTATGCCTACTCGCTTTGCTTTGGCAATGATCTGAACGCCTAGAATAGAATCTCCTCCTACCTCAAAGAAATTGTCGTGGATTCCTATTTGGGCAATGCCCAGAACTTTTTGCCATATTTCCACCAGATTTTTCTCTAAATCCGTTTCTGGTGCTTTGTAGGGTGTCTGGATGTTGGGCCTGGGAAGCACTGTTTTGGATTCTGTTGCTGTAGAGCTTTCCATGGTAGGCATTTTTCCTGTGAGGTTTTCTGGCTTCAGAAGAGTTACCAGATCCCTTGCTGTCGCTACTATCTGAGAAGGCACACGATGGGACATAACACGACGGAAAGTTTCCAGACCTTCCTGGGGCATAATGGCATCTGTGCGCAGATTGATTGCCTGGGCAAGAGGCTTATCCTCTATGACAAACGAAGCTGCCTGAGACTGTTCTGCAAACTGAGGCCTTTCTGCCAGAACGCCTTCGTTTTTGACTTTCTTCAAGGAAAATTCGTCTACTTCTACCAGGGTTTTCCCATGCTCATCCATCATGGTAATGTTGTATGTCACGATTTCTCTCTCAGGGCTGTCTTCCTCAAACTGTCCTGGTTTGAAACGAATATAGCTATAGATTTTACGAGGGAATCTTTCTCTGACAATGAGCGTCTTATAATTCAAGGGCAGGAAAATGCTCTCGTCTCCGCCAAAGAAAGCGCAGGCGTGTTGCTGAGAGGAGCTGATATGTCCAAAAACAACGCCATTGCCCATGTCCAGCATGGCTGGATGCAAGGTGTAATGATCCAGGTCTGACCAGAATTTTTCTGGCAATTCCAGTTCTGCAAGGGCTTTGTCTTTGGCAATGTACACTTTGCGCAGATTTTTCCATCTTGGGCCAAATTCCAGTGGCTCTCCTTCTTTGGGAGGCTCTTCTTTGGCTGCGACATCTACGACAGCCACGCTGGAGCATTCCTGTATCAGGGAAGGAATATTGTAAAGAGCAGGATTTTTGGGTTCGGAGTACGCAATTTCCCCAATAGCATGTTTGAGCGGACTCATCTTGCCTGTTTTGGGATCAGGGAATTTTGTCTCGATGCTAAAACTAAAGCCTTCTTCATTTTTATTCAAAATCAGACGTACTTCTTTGTGTTCCGTGCGACCCACAACAAGCGGTGTCATGAAAAATACATCTCGTATTTCCACAGTCCTGCCTTTAGCATGTTGGCTGGCTGCCGTGTAGACCATTTCCAGAAACGCTGTTCCAGGAATGACAGGAGAACCCATCATGATATGATCCGACAAGACCCATTGGTCTGCCAGGCTGAAATACGTAGTGTATACAATCTGTCCGTCTGTTTCCTCGCTGCACTCTTGCAAAAGAGGATGGCCTATTTTATGAGCAGAGGGAGTTTCTTTTCCCTTGCCCATAATCTGGCTTCCTTTTGTCATTCCGACTTCTTCCCAACCATCCCAGTTGAGGGAAATCGTGTATTGCCCTTTGGTCTTTGTGTGGTTATGAGCAAAGGCATCCAGGAACGAATTGGCAGCGCAGTAGTCTACCTGCCCAAGTCCGCCTGTCACAGAGAAAATCGAAGAAGCAAGCAGCAGAAAATCCAGATGGTATTCTTTAAGAGCCTCAGCCAGAACAAGAGTCCCCTGTACCTTAGGAGTAAGCACGGCCTGGGCAGCTTCTCTTTTTTTCAATTGCATCATTCCACCGCCAGGAACACCCGCAGCATGAACGACACCATGTATTGTGCCAAATTCCTGGGCAACATGGGCTATGGTTTTTTTCATTTCTTCCAGGTTGGTAACGTCTGCACTCAAGGCCAGTACTTTTGCACCTGATTGTTCCAGGGACAAAAGCTTTTGTATTCTTTCGGATGTAGCATCGCCAGCAGGATGGCTTTCCAGCCAGGATTGCCATTCGTTTTTAGAAGGCAGCTTAGACCTGCCAATCAGTGCTAGCCTTGCATGAAATACCTTTGCCAGATATTCTGCAATCACCAGGCCAATTCCGCCCATACCGCCAGTGATGATATAAACGCCTTCTTTTCTAAGTCTTGTTCCCTTGCTTTCGATAGGCAGAGGTAAAGGCTCGAAGGTCTGTACCCAGCGATATTGATCACGATAGGCGATGATTCTGTCTTTAGAATCAGAAAAAAGCTCGCTGAGAATTTGTTCTGTGGCCTCTTCTTTGCTCTGTGCCTGTTCGGTAAGGATAATATCCACATTGCGACAAGAAAGATTGGGATATTCCAGGGAAATTCCCTTGCAAGGTCCTAGAATCGTAGCCCTTTCAGGAGAAATGGTATCTCTGGCCGATACTTCATGAATTTGGTGAGAAATCACGAATAGAGGCAGAGTCTCTGGTATGTTTTGCTCTCCCAATGCCTGCGCTAGAAAGAGAAGGCTGTAGAATCCCAGATTCTGGGTGCTATCCAGAGCCTCTCCTGGCAAAATACAAGAAGAAGACAGGCTTACGCTCCATAGATGGAGGATAGCATGAGGCAGTTTTTTTCTTTCCAGGAATAGGGCGATATAGTCCTTGGCCTCACCAGGTTGAATAGTGTAAGCATTCAGATCGGTTTGCTGCATTTTTTCTCCAGGGAATATCAGGACTACTTCCTGTCCTTTTTCTTTTAGCCTTGCAGCAAGAGACTGTCCCAATCCACAGGAATCGCTGAAAATCCAGTATTCCTTTTTATCGAGGTTTTGTTCCAGACCAGAAGAAAGCATACTTCGCTTCCAGGAAGGAGAATAGAACCAATTGGTGATGTCAGGATTCTTGCCTAAGAAAGCCTGGTTTCCTCCTGGAGCGTCTTTTTTGGGTTCGATCCAGTGTCTTTGTCTTTCAAAAGGATAGGTTGGCAGGGAAACGCGGGTGCGTTTCTCTTTTGCATAGAATTTTTTCCATTCTATTTTAGCACCAGAAGCCCAGAGTTTGCCCAAATTTGTCATCAAGATGAAACAATCTGATCCTTGCTCCTGAGGCCCGCGAACAGAAGCAAAAGGAGATGGTTTGGTTTTGCCCTTGCCATGCGCTTTCGTAAGGGTCAGCAAGGTCTGGCCTGGGCCGATTTCCAGGTAGAGCCTTTTGGCTTCTTTCATGAGTTCGGTAATTCCATCGGAAAAACGGACGGTATGACGGAGATGTTTCGCCCAATAGTAGGGGTCTTGTACGTCTTTTGGGGTGATCCATTTTCCTGTCAGGTTGGAAATATAAGGAATCTTAGGCTCATGGATTTGTACTTTCCTGACTTCCTTGACAAAACTTTCCAGCATAGGTTCCATCATTTCAGAATGGAACGCATGGGAAGTGAAGAGCCGCCTACAGGCAATGCCTTTTACCTCTTGCTCTGTTTCAAAGCTTGCAATGGCTTGCGCATTTCCTGCAACGACACATCGGGAAGGTGCATTATGAGCAGCGAGAGAAAGACCTGGTTTCAAAAGAGGTTCGAGTTCTTTTGCATCCATAGGCACGGCAAGCATTTCGCCTGGGAGCATGGCCTGCATGAGTCTTCCTCTTACAGCCACAAGGTGCAAGGCATCTTCCAGAGAAAAGACACCAGCGATACAGGCTGCCACATATTCCCCTATGCTATGGCCTATCATTGCCTCAGGCTCGACTCCCCATTCCATCCACAGCTTTGCCAGGGCATATTCCAAAACAAAGAGGCTAGGCTGCGTGAAAGAGGTCTGGATGATTTTATCCTTTGCTTCCTGTTCTTTTTCGGGGGATGGATATAGAATTTCTCTTAAATCTATACCAAGATGAGGTTTGAGAATCTTACAACAATAGTCTACGGTTTCTCGGAAAAGAGGAATTTCCTGATAGAGTTCCAGTCCCATGTTTGCATACTGAGAACCCTGTCCAGAGAACATGAATACAACAGGGCGGTTTTTTTTGTCCTCAACCATGTTGATGACTCTTTTCGCATCTTTTTCCTGGATGGCTTTTATTGCATCTTCTTTATTCTGGCATAGAATGAAACGTCGTTGCTCCCATTGTCTTCTTCCTACTGCCATGGTAAAGGCAGTGTCCGACAAGGAAGCGTCTTCTTTCTGGAAATATTCTGTCATGTCCTGGCTCATTTTGTCCAGAGCAGAAGGTGTTTTGGCAGAAAGTAGCAGAATTTTCCAGGGAAGGGGAGAGTCTGTAGAGGATGCCTTTTTAGGGGCTTCTTCGAGAATGACATGGGCGTTCGTTCCACCTACTCCAAAGGCACTGACTCCTGCACGTCGTGGCGTTTCTCCTTGTTTCCATTCGGTAAGCTTTGTGTTTACGAAAAAGGGACTGTTGGCAAAATCAATCAGGGGGTTTGCGTCTTCAAAGTTCAGACTTGGGGGAATGGCCTGGTTTTTTAAGGCCATAGTTGTCTTGATGAGGCCAGCGACTCCTGCTGCTACAGCAGCATGGCCAATGTTGCTTTTGACGGTTCCGATGGCACAGAAGCCTTTTTTGTCAGTCCTGGAGCGGAAAGCCTGGGTCAGTGCTGTTACTTCCAGAGGATCGCCTAGGGCCGTTCCCGTGCCATGAGTTTCTACATATTGTATGCTTTCTGGGTCTACATTCGCCAGAGAAAGAGCCTCTTTGATGACGGCAGTCTGTCCATTGACACCAGGGGCTACATAACCTGCTTTGACTGAACCGTCATTGTTTACGCAGGAGCCTTTGATGATAGAATAGATATTGTCTCCATCTCGAATAGCATCATCTAGTCTCTTTAATACTATGACACCCACGCCACCATGAGCAAATACAGTTCCATCGGCTCTGCCATCAAAAGCATAGCAATTTCCTGTCGCCGATAGAATGCCTCCTGGACGATGCAAATAGCCTGCATTGTGGGGAATGATAACGTGCGCACCACCGGCCAGTGCCATATCGCATTCACCACTCAACAAGCTTTGACATGCTACATGCGTTGCTACCAGAGAAGTAGAGCAAGCACTCTGGACAGTAAAGCTAGGGCCTCTTAAATCCAGTTTATAAGAAACTCGCGTAGAAAGATAGTCGTTTTCATTTCCTGTCACGATCAAAAAATCTCGTTCGGAGTAAATCAGATCTACATGGGCAAAAAGGTTGCTCAGCAGATATTTACTGATTCCGCATCCAGCATAGACTCCAACAAGCCCAGGATACCTTTCTGTGTCATATCCTGCGTCTTCCACTGCTTCCCAGGAGCATTCCAGGAAAAGACGCTGCTGGGGGTCCATGACTTCCACTTCTCCAGGATTCAAACCAAAGAAAGAGGCATCGAACAAATCAACTCCTTTCAGAAGGCTGCCTCGTCTAACATAATTGGGATCATTGAGCATTTTTCGTATGGAAGAATAGCTCATATAGTCTATATTGTCCAGAATCCCATCTTCCTTCCCTTTTTCCACGGGAACGATAGAGGCTACACCATCTTTTATATTCTTCCAGAACTGGTTTTTATCAGGTGCATCTGGAAAACGGCAACTCATTCCTATGATCGCTATTTCCGAATCAAAATGGATTTCATCTTGCATTTTTCTCATTGCCTTTCAAAGAAATATTTTTCCGCCTCAACAGACAAAAATTTCACATAGAATTTACATTTTTTATATACTAGCGAATGCATTATTGAGAGTCAACAGAAATCATCTGCATTTCCCAACATCTCTATAGAAAGAACATTCTCTAGCTGTACGTATATTTTTTATTGTAAACTTTCTTTCCTGTTCCACAAATTATCTGGCAACCATTTTGTAGAAAATTCTTGTGTTACTATTCTGAATTTGTTATCATGTTTCTCAATATTCATGCCATATCTCCCAAATATTGAAGTTAATAAAATATACTGTAAATTTGAGTTATATGACATTTTTTTAAATTTAGCAAAATTTTTTTTTCATCATCACTTTCTTTTCTTTGATTTATCTACATTAAGCATGCAACGCTGTCGATGCCCTTCGGAGACAATCCTTCCCCTCTATATCAGGAGTAAAATAATGGAACTTTCCTTTACAATAGATGGATGCCTGGCTAAAATTTCTTCTCCTAAAACTATCCTGGAAGCTGCGGAGGAAATGGAGATAAAAATTCCATCCCTTTGCTATAAAAAAGGATATTCTGCACATACATCATGCATGGTATGTTGTGTGGAAGAGGAAAAGTCTCGAAAGCTCATCCCCGCTTGTTCTGCTATAATCCAGGAAGGAATGCAGATCAATACCAAAAATGCCAGAGTGCAAAATTTTCGTAAGAAAACACTGGAACTCCTTCTTGCTGAACACATAGGGGATTGCGAAGCTCCTTGCACAAGAATCTGCCCTGCTCATCTAAATATTCCTGGTATGATACGGCTTATCCAGCAAAATCGCATGAAAGAAGCCATTGCCCTGGTAAAAAAAGACATTGCCCTGCCATCGGTTCTGGGGAGAATCTGCCCTGCGCCCTGTGAAAAAGGCTGTAGGAGAAAGCAACATGACGCGCCTGTTTCGATATGCTTTTTAAAGGGAATTGTAGGAGAACAGGATCTACTTTCTGAAACGACATATATGCCTGTATGTGAGCCTTCTCTAGGGAAAAAGATCGTGATTGTAGGAGCAGGGCCAGCAGGCCTTTCCTGTGCATACTATCTTGCCCAAAAAGGATACAAGTGCCTGGTATTGGACGAGCATCCCAAAGCAGGAGGAATGCTGGAATATGGAGTGAGCCAGGAAAAACTTCCCAGGTTTATACTGGAATCAGAAATTCAGAATCTCTGCAAAACAGGATTCGAGCTTTCCTTGAATACAAAGCTAGGAAAAGATGTGAGCCTTCAAGAACTTTGTGATGATTATCATGCAGTGGTTTTGGCTTGTGGAAAAAAACAGGAGATGCCTGATATTTGCGCCCTTTCTATCCAGAATCATAGCTTTCAAAGCAATATTCCTCATGTTTTCGTCCATAATGTTTCTTGTATAATGGCTATTCAGGCATGTGCCAATGGCAAGCGCATTGCGTATCATGTTCATGCTTTTCTGGAAGGAAAGGATGAATCACACCCAGCTTTGATACCTTCTCCATCGCTATTGTCAGGTTTGAATCCAGAAGAAATCCAGGAATTCATGAAAGAAGCATCCCCTGCTCCTAGAATGGATTTATTGCAGGAAGCCAAATATCGTGTGGAAGAAGCCCAAAAAGAGTCTTTGAGATGTATGCACTGCGATTGTAATAAAGTTTCTTCCTGTCTTTTAAAAAAATATGCCCAGGAATACAACGCAAAACAACAAAAGATTCCAGGTTTTTCATTTCTGCGAATTAGCGATCATCCCGATATTGTTTATGAGCCTGGCAAGTGCATCAAATGTGGTTTATGTATTCAGATTTGCAAACAAAAAGAAGAACCTATAGGGATGGCTTTTCTAAAACGCGGTTTCTTATTGCAAACGGGTATTCCTTTTCAGAAAACCTTGCAAGAAGCCATCCTCTCCGCAGGCAAAGAATGTGTAGAATCTTGTCCTGTAGGTGCTTTGTCATGGAAATCAAAACAATAGCGTTATTCCTACGTTCCGCAGCTTCTAAGGAAAGAATTTTGATTTTTTTAGGTTGTTTTTTA
>CALKWO010000099.1 GCA_938003875.1 uncultured bacterium | reverse complement strand
GGGGAATAGCAAAGTCCTGCCTATTCACATCTCCCTGGCAAAATGGCAAAGATGGGCCGATGGCAAAAATTATGGATTAGCACAATATCTTACCACGCTTTTTTCCAGCCTATCTATTCGACCTGACGAGATTCAATGGCAAAAATGGCTGGAAAAAGGGGAGGTATTGCTTTTGCTTGATGGCCTGGATGAACTTTCCGACAATGTCCCTGATTTTTTTGAAAATGCTGTCCGAAAAAATTTTCAGGATTTTCCGCAGTGTCCTGCCATCCTCACTTGCCGTACAGTGGTTTATGAACAATACCAGACTCTGGATATACCTGCCTTTGTACTGGCTGGGTTTGACGAAGAACAACAAAAGAAGTACATTGAGAATTTTCCAGCAGAGAAAGATTCCCAATACAATCCGTCTTTACTCTGGGAGCAAATTCAAGATTCCCAGATGCAGCCCCTCGCATCCAATCCTTTTCTCCTAAGCATGATATGCTATGTGGTGGATGATCCGAAAGAAAAGATAGCCCTTCCGTCGACCCGAAGCCTATTCTATCAAAAGGCTATGGATAAACTCCTCCAACGCACCCGCATCGCTGTAGATTGCCCAAAGTTATTAGTGAAGCAAGATGTTCTGGCAAAAATAGCTTTAGATCTATTTCTCCAAGATCAGCGAGAATCTTTTTCTCAAGCTGAGCTGCTCTGCACATTTCGTAAGGCTATCGAAAAATCAGGCTACAGCCTGGATAAAGGTGAAGCCTTGCTGGACGATTTTATCAAGAATAGCGGTATCATCCAGAAAGAACCAAATAGAGACAGCTATTTCTTTCTCCATCTCACTTTCCAGGAATTCCTCGCCGCTAATGCTTTGGCAAATATTGTCAATGATAACAATGGAAAAAAATGGGAGTCCAAAATCAAAGTAGGCAATAAAGCCTATACGATCCGTATGGTCGCAGATAAAAAAGCCTGGGACCCTGCCTGGCAAGAAGTTATGCTTCTCTTTGCTGGACAACTCGAAGACCCTATGCCATTTCTGGAGATGCTTAGCAATCCCGAACCAACTCACTCAAATCCTAGTGGAGACGATATATTCCGTCATCGCCTATTGCTGGCAACCCTGTGTTTACCGCAAATTTCTTCTGAAAAACAGGAAGGACAAGATTTGGTCAGAGATATTATAATAGAAGCCTTTTATTTTTTCTGGAAAAATCAGGAAAGAGGACCTCTCTGGCAAGCCATAGATGATAATTTTTTTGTAGATGAAGAGCAAGGGCTGCAAAGCCTGAATAGTAAAGCAGGGATTCAGCATATTCATTGTCTAAAAGATATTTCCGATGAAGAGCGAATGTTACAAAGCCTGAATAATAAAGTATGGAGAGAGAATATACTTTTCGATATAGAGCGAAAAGAAATATATTTCCTGGAACTACTAAGTAAGACTATAAAAAAATATCTGGAAGATAAAACAATAAGCGAGCATCAGATTCTTTTGTTTTTGATTTCTACCTTAGAAGAGCCCAAGGTAACGAAAGCAGCATCCTATTACGCCCCACAAAAAAAAGAAAAGTCTAATGAACTACTACGGTTTATTTTATATATTATTTCTGCAAAACATATAACTTTGGATTCCACTCCTTTATTTTACAATAATAACAAAAATAAAAATATTAATAAAATTACCAACAAGATTTTGCATTATGAGATTATTAGCAATGAAGTGAATCGTTTAAGGGAAATAGCATCCATCAAGTCAATTCTCAATGACCTTTTTTGTGGTCTAAACGATAAGAGCCCTTACGTTCGTAAGCTTGTAGTTAAGGCTTTAGAGAAAATAGGAGAAAGGCAACCGCTTGACCCTATCCTTCATGCTCTTTTTTACTGTCTATGTGATGAGGACTCTTGTGTACGAAATCAGGCTTTGAATGGTTTGGTCAATATTATGAAAAAAGCTAATATTCGTTTTTTTAAAAAAAATTTTATCGAATTTCATAAACTCGAAAATCTATCACAAGTTCGCTAAATCATTGCTTTTTACTGGAAGAACTACAATGCTGAAAGTTATTCCTTTGTTGCTAGAGTGATAAAACGGTGTATAGCGTAGAAAAAAAATCGAATGAACATACATTTAATAGTAGGTAACAATAGATAAAAAGTTTCAGATATTATTAGTATATATGGTATCTCTTTGTTCTTACTTTATTGATGTATTGCAATGATTCATATAAAAAACTATAACATCATATCACAGTTTGCATTATAACTTAATTATTGACGCAAATCTGCTTATTTAAAAGGATTTTTTATGAACAGAGAATCATTTCCAAATCAGGATGAAAGTGAAATGCTGTTTGAAAAAGCTTTGAGAGCCAGGCAAGAAATGTACAAAGAAAAAAATGAGAAGACACTGGCTGAGTTTAAAAAAGCTGAAAGAGAGTTGATTCTAGCAGCACAGAAGGCACATAGGGAAAATGATAAAAAAAAATTAAGCGAATTTATCATGGAACTGTATTGGAATTTTATCATAAAAGCTGCAAAAAAAATTTGCGAAACCCTCCATCAGTTTTCACACTCGAAGGCTTTAAATCAATTCTACGTAGTCGAACAAAATGATGGTGAAAAATTAAGAAATGAAGTCAGTAGAAAATTAGCAAAAGTAGAAAATGAAAAAGCTCCGGATATTATTGCTATTGGTATTTCAGGGTTATTAGACGCAATAGCAAACTTTGATGCTTCACGTCAAGAGATATTTTTTTTCCCGTATGCTGCAGAAAGAATCAAAGGAGCGATTCGCGATTATTTTACAAAGGAAGTTTTTAATAAATTTTTGCCTCTTCCAAGACGTTTGGCTTCCTTGTCATGGAAGGTCAAAAAAGCAATCAATATTTT
>CALKWO010000098.1 GCA_938003875.1 uncultured bacterium | reverse complement strand
GTGTTCTCTGTGCCTCTGTGGTAAAATTTTAAATTATGCCCGTTCTCAGAATAGAAGTTGAACCTTATAGATTGTCAATTGGACGCATCGGGCAATACTTTCCAATATTTCTGCTGAACCATCATTGGCCAGACAAAGCTGTTGCGCCAGATGTGTAAAACGCCATCTTCTCCTCCTGATATGGCAATGCCTGCATCAGGGGAAGCCGATAAATATTGCATTCCTTTTTTATCAATTTCCAGAAAAGCGATTTTTTTTCTGCTTTTCAAATCCCATATTATTAAGGCACCTTTGGCAGAAGCTAGAAAAAGATAGCGTCCATTTGCAGCAATGGACAAAGAACTTACAGGATTCTTGATGACGGAAAAAGCCAGCATTTTTTTCTGCCTGACTAAATCCCAGACCAAAAGATTGTCTTCTTCGCAATCGCTTGCTGTGATGGCAAATTTGCTATCGCTGCAAAGAGCAACATGCTTTACTTCACCCTTATGCCCCTGAAGTTCGATAGATTGATTGTTTTGCAGATTCCATAAAATTATAGAATGATCGCTGCATCCTGCTATCATATAATTGCAATCCATAGTAATTCCCAGAGAGTGGATTTGCCCATGGTTGGTTTTGAATGTCTGCGATGTTTTGCGTAACAACCTATTCCATATACTTTTGCTTTTTTGCGATAGATCCCAAAGCTTTACTATGCCTTTTTTGTCTGCTGTTGCAGCTAACGTGCCGTTGGCACTTATGGTAATAGCGGTAATCGTTTCTCCTGTAGAATCTGAAGCAAGAGGTTTCTGATGCCGTAGATCCCAAAAAAATACCATACCAGATGTATCCGCAGAAACTGCATATTTAGCATCCAATGACATACAAGCCCCTGTAATAGAAGCTTTATGTTCTGTAAAGCAAGAAAGTATCTTATGATGAGAAATATCCCATAATTTGATTTTTTTGTCTGTGCCTGCGCTAAGAGCATAGATTCCATTAGAGCATATAGAAAGAGATTGGATCATTCCATTATGTGCCTGCCATAAAGATTCTTCATGCCAGAAAGGGACTTTTTCTTTAGGCAAACCGATCACTATATCCTTAGCTATATCGAAATGAGCGTTCGTTCCGCATTTTTTTTCTCCATCATGGAGAATTTCCCAAACTCTTTGTTTTTCTTTTTCTTCCAGGATAAGGCAAAAAGAATTTTGCTGCAATACAAATCGGGCTGTTTGCTTTTGTAACGAAAATTGGGCTATGGCACCAGCAAGATGATAGAAATCTTCCCAAAGGCAAAAATTATCTTCGCAAAGAGTTTTATAGATAGCGATAGCCTCTTCATATCGCGCAGATAAATGAAGCAATTTCGCTTTTAGCCTGAGCAGGGAAGAAGAGCCAAGATTATTTTTTTCTAGCAGATGCAAAGAAGGGAAAATATAGCTCCCCCTCTCCAGAGCTGATCCAATAAGAGATTCCAATCTTTTTTGAGAATCCAGCTCATTTTCTGGAATTTTTTTTACCTTGTGCCAGAAAACCTTCAGGGTGGTTTTTCCTGCTTTAAGATAATAAAGCAATTGGTTTAGCTTTGCTTCTGCACAAACAGAAGAGAGACAAAGTTCTTCTAGCTTCTTTCTCCCTTCTTCTGTATAGGTTTCCCCCATTTCCATTAAAGAAACAGCCTGGTTATTGAGGTCTTTCTCGCTGACAAGAAGAGGAGAAAATGACTGATAAGCATTGTACTCCTGAGAAAACAAATTTTGATAAATGCCCCTTAGCCTCTCTTCGATTTCCATGAACGATTTAGGACGGTCTTCTGGCTTTTTTGCAAGACATTGCATAACAATATCATAAAGATCATTTTTGCTTTTTCTGCGAAATAACGTAAAGCCAGATTTTACCTGGCTTTTGATAGGTTTTGGGGTTTGATATGTATGAGCGTACAACCATCCCTGGTAATCGCTTACCTCGAAAGGTTTTTTCCCCTGAGCCAGCATTTCATAAAGAATGATTCCAAAAGCATAGATGTCCGTATCTTCTCCCACAGCTTTGCTGGAAAGATATTGCTGCGGAGACATATATTGTGGAGTCCCTAGCATATCCGAGGTTCTTGTAATATCAGGGGAAACAAAAACAGGTTCATCCGCCCCTAAATTTTCTTCATGGGATTGCCCTTTGATCTTGGAAAGTCCCATGTCTGTAATTTTGATCTTATCAGGGATGCCCTGGCTTCTGGCTATCAATATATTGCTAGGCTTTAAATCGCGGTGGATTACCCCACTAGCATGCAGATGATTCATTCCCTGAGAAATCTGGATTGCGTATTCTAAAGCAGCTTTCCAGGATAGTGTCCTGGAATTTTTACTGCTTTCTTCAATGATTGCCTTGAGGTTTGTCCCATCGATATATTCGATAAAAAGGCTTGGGATATTGTTGATCCAGTCAAAATAGATTGCAGTGACAACATTGGGATGCCGCCCCATAGAAAGCCAGGAATGAACCTCTTGCTCAAATCGCTTTGCATAGCTTTCATTCAAGCAGCACTTCATGGCGAGCTTCTGCCTGGTTTCTATGTCCTGAACCAGATATACTTCACCCATTCCACCTATTCCCAGTAAATTCAAATATTGGTACTTACCAGAAAGAATTTTTCCAGGACTCAGGGTGATTTTTTGCGTTTTTCTGCTAAAAGAGCTTGTTTTCTTTTGAGTAGCCATTTTCTATTACTCTCTCTAGGCTAACTAATGAACGATAGCACTTTCTGAAACGAAGATTCCTTTTAAGTTCATTTTTAACTGCTCAGGGTTGTGAGATATGCTGATACCTGTTTTCTCTGTAATCATTCCTTCTTTGATAAGCTTAAACAAAGACTGGTTGAAGTCGCACATGCCTTCCTGCTCATGGGCACGAACCATTTCTGCTATTTTAATCTCTTGCTTTTGTTCGATAAGCTTTTGCATAGTTGGATTCATCAACATAATTTCATTTACTGGCACTCTTCCCTGGTTGTCTTTCGTAGGGGCTAGTTTCTGGCAAATAATCGCTCTCAGGTTGAACATGATTGAGCGTCTTACGCTTTCTCTTTCTTCAGCAGGAAAAATATCATAAATTCTTCCAAACGTCTGGGCAATGGTAGAACTGTGCAGTGTCCCAAACACGAGGTGTCCTGTCTCTGCTGCGGTGAGAGCCGTAGAAAAGGTTTCATGATCGCGCATTTCGCCTACAAGAATAACATCAGGATTTTGTCTGACAACAGCTCGCAGTGCCTGCTTAAAAGAAACAACATCAAGGCCAACTTCTCTTTGATTGATAAAGGATTTTTCATCGCCATAGATATACTCTATGGGGTCTTCAATGGTAACGATATGGCAACGTCGATTCTTATTGATATGCTGGATCATGGAGGCAAGTGTTGTAGATTTGCCGCTTCCTGTTACCCCACAAACCAGAACAAGTCCTTGAAGATAAAGAGCTATTTTTTCCAGAATAGAAGGCAAATGCAAATCTGTAAAAGAAGGTATGGAAGAATTCACTCTTCTTGCGACTAGACTTATGGAACCTCTCTGTCGGAATATATTAACACGGAATCGGGCCACTTCAGGAAGAGCATAGGCCATGTCCAGATCCCCTGTTTTCATAAATTCCTCAATTTGTTCTTTTGTCAAAAAAGAAAACACGAGCTTTTCCAGATCGTTGTCTTGCAACGGCTTTGCATCCAGAGTCCGCATACTGCCTTTGATTCTTAAAATAGGAGGCTCATTGACTTTAAGAAGCAAATCCGATGCCTGGTGCTTTGCTGCCACTTCAAAAATTTTATCCATGGGTTTTTGATTTTCCGCAGGCTTTTGGTTATTTTCCATAGTGGGATATCCTAATCTAAAATTTTTTCCCCTTTTTTGCCATAATACAATTTATTTCTTAGAAGATATTCTATATATCCTGGATCTTTTTCGATTGTTCTTTTCTGTTGTATGTAATATTCTCTCTTTTCCTTTAAATCAAGTATCTCTTTTTGTATTTTATTGGCTTGTTTTTTCATTTTATTGTTTTGCCAGTAAACAGGTACAATTGTAGAACATGTTGCAACAATGCCTAAAAGAATCAGAAAAATGGCAAAGTATATACGATCTTTCATGATCTATCTCATATAATATAAAGTTTCAAAAAAAATTTCGGCGAATCCTGATTGCATAACGATTCTAAGAAATGAAGGGAAAAGAATCAAGGGAAAAATTGCTTTATTGCAATGATCCTGTACAAAATAGGGATGATTTTATAGCAAGACTTGTGAGCAAAGCTTAAACATCAGTGCTTCTTCTGTAATTTAAGCTTTGGCATTTGCAAGACGAATCCTGATAGAAGAATCAAACAAGTTGCCAGACCTAAGAGGGGAATGACCAATATATAGAATTGGCCTAAAATACCTTGAAAAATCCTTCCTGTGTGTACTTCCAAAGCGAAATTCCATAACGGCATTCCCTGGTTTTGTAAAACAGACGGCATGGGAATATCGCCATAGAGTAATCCTTTCCTGTAATCAAAAAGCAAATGCCGATTTTTCCAGGGAAGCATTCCTGAAATCATATATTCCCCCATAGGAGAAGCTATGGAATTTTTTGCATGGTATTGCGTTTTGCGAATATAGTCCTGGATGAATCCGCTTTCTACATGCCAGATAAAGATTCCTGTAAAAGATCCAACAAGATATGCTCCCCTGCCCAGGTATTCCATCACATTGATTCCCATTACGGATACAGGAGGCTGTTTTTCTATGGGCAAAATTGGTTTGCTGAAGTCTGGATCGGAAACGAAGAATCCTCTGCTACTTCCTAGCAACCAATAGTTTCCATCGGAATTCCAGTGGATCGTGCGCAGGCTATCGTACCATGGATTGTCATTCGACAGAGTGGAGAAAGGCATCTTTGGGACTCTTTGGCTGGCAACAGGGATTAGAAGAGGCGGTCTTAAAAACATTCCTGTTACGACCACCAACAATAAAAATATGCCAAGCATCAGACCCGCTTTTTTATGCCACTTCACACAAAAACGGCTTATCCGAAGAAAAATTCTATTGTCTAAAGCTTTCTTCTTTCTCCTGCTGATCCAGCCAGGAAAAAAATAGTACACATAGCCTGTTATGCAAAGGAATACCATAACCAGTGCCAAAAAATCCACAGCCAGTTTTCCCCATCTTCCGAATATTTCGCCGCTGTGTATAAGCCAGAGAGTGCGAAAAAGGCTTGTTTTCCCATCATCCTCAGAACTCGCAGGAATACTTTGCAAAGAAAATTGCCATTTCTGAGGGATATCCTCTGTATAGAATAGCTCAGAGCGTGTTAGGACAAACAATTTTTGCTCTTTGTACGCTAGATCCAAAACACGCTCATCGTGTAAATCCAGACCTATTTTTAGCCATTTTTTATTCTGGGGCTGGAAATAGTAAAGCCCAGATTGTGTTCCAGCATAACAGTGACCTTTGGGTGTTTTTAGAATCTTAAAAATTTTTCGATTATCCAGACCATCAGGAATTCCATCCATAAGAGGCTCATAATGCTGGAAGTTTACATCGGTAAGCCAAATCCCGACATTTCCATAGAGGATCAAGCTGTTCTCCTCCCAGGTAAAGCCAGAACGGACAGAGGCAAAATTCCAGTTCTGATATTCATAGCTGTCCCCAAGCCATTTCCTTGGAATTTCATAGGAGGCTACCAGACTTCGATGGTTAAGGACAATCCCGCTGATAGCCCATAAAATCAAAAAACAACCTAAAATCAAGGAAAACCAACAATGTATGAACTTCATTTTCTCTACCTAACACGGATAAACTGTAACCAAAAGAGAAAAAACACAAATGGACACGAATAAACACGAATTTTTATTGGAAGAAAAATCTCTTAACTTATTGGTGTCCATTCGTGTTCATTCGTGGTTCAAAAATCTTTACATTTTTAGACGAGATTTCAGTCGTAAGTGACTAAGAAAGGGGATTTTTGCTAGCCTTTAATCATGACAAGAAGCATTTTGAATGGCTCTGGTGCATGAACTGCATGGGGGACATTGGCTGGCATGAGTACGACCTGGCCTGAACCTGCCTGTATCGCATTCCCGCCAATCGTAAGTTCAGCCTTGCCTTCCAGAATTTGCACAAAAGCATCGAAGGGAGCAGAATGCTCGCTAAGGCCTTGTCCTTTGTCGAAAGAAAAAAGTGTGATGTTTCCTGCCTTATTTTTGGTTAGTGTTCTGCTTACAATAGAACCTGTTTCAAAATTTACCATGTCTTTTAAAACAACGGCTTGGGCAACGGGAAGTTGATTTTCTTGTTTTTCCATTTTTTAAATCCTTATAGTTTGACAATGTTAAATCTGGATTATTGATTACCAAAAGCTTACGAAAGATAATGAATTAAATGCAATTTTCGCTATAAGTCATTGCTAGCCAATATGTGGAATTTAACATTGTCAAGATAGAAAAAGTGTTTTTTTATTTACTATCCATCAATTTCTGGGACAAGGTATGGTATTTTTCATAAATGGCTTTATCTTCTCTTTGCGATTTATCGAATGTCTGGCTCAGATATTCCTGATCTTGGGCTTTAAGAATCTGGTCGGACATGGGAAACAAAATACAATTTTCTTTATCGATATGATCCCTCAATAGCTCTATGTACTCTTCCATAGTTGTGCATAGTAAAGCAAAGGCATCAGAATTTCCATTTTGCATAGACCCAATGGCTTCTTTCATGGTCTTAATCTTTTCTCTTCCCATATCATGCTCTGCAAACATAACTGCCAATGGGCAGATTTCTCTACTCATTCCGTTTTCTATCAGTTTTGTAAAAAGCTCTTTTTCCTCTTTTCCATGATGCAATTTGTCTGCATAGTTTTGAAAAAAATCTATGATCTGAGACAGTTTGAATGTCTGCACCGTGCCTGTTCTGCGCATTTTTTCTATTTCTTTCTCTAAACAATGCAAAACAGAGAGAATATTTTCATGTTCTTGCTTTAAAATTTCCGTTGCTTTCATAATTTTTGCTCCTGAATTTTTACGTTATTATTACAGCAGTTCTCAGTGGAATTGCATACCAATATCTCTTCTATGTCAGAAAAAATCTGATCGACTGTGGATTCTTCTAAAAGGCTGATAATCTGCTCTGAAATTTTATTCCATTTTTTATGGATACCACATCTATGACAGGAATGTATTCCTAAAAAACAGTTGTGGAAATGGTTTAGATTCATAAATAATTCCACTATTTGTTTCAAAAAAATTTCTTTTGCTGGTTTCGCTAGTCTAAACCCACCTCCAATTCCCCGAATAGAGTCGATGAATCCTTTTTGTACTAATTTATGAAGAATTTTAGAAAGAAAATTTTTAGGAATATCCATCTTTTCGGAAATGGCTTTAGCCAAAACCATCTTACTTTCATCCTGTGAAGCAATATAGCCTATTGCTCTGAGCGCATAGATAGTAGTTTGGGAAAACATATATAATACCCTGTCATAAAAAAATATAGATTTATTCATCTTTTAAGATTATAATACTTGTTCATCTTTTTGTCAATTAAAAATAAAAATTTTTTTCCCTTTTTCCAAGATACAACTTCTTTTAAAATATAGTAATATCTGTTCGTCTTTATTGTTTTCTTTCAACCATACCTTTCTGTCACAAAATTATTGTTTTGGTGGATTAAAAATCTCCATCCATCTTTCTGGCGATTTTAGCGCAGTAAAACCATATTGGCGATACAGCCCATGAGCGTCGCGAGTCGCAAGCGACCATCGGCGCAATCCTTGTAAATCAGGATGAGACATTACAACTGACATTAGCCACTTTCCTAATCCTTTTCCTTGGTATTCCTCAAGTACATACACATCACAAAGATAAGCGAAAGTTGCGTAATCTGTTATAACGCGGGCGAAACCTACTTGCTCATTTATATGAAATAGTCCAAAGCAAAGCGAGTGTTGAATTGAATGTTCTACTATCTCTTTCGACCTGCCTGTCGCCCAGTAAGATCGTGATAAATAAGCGTAGATTTTTTCCAGTTGAAGTTTGTTTTTCTCGGTAGTGATAGTGAATTCTTCTTTTTGCCATAAATTCATGTTGTTTATCCATCCTATTTTGTGTAAGCCTGTTACTCCAAAGCAGGTTCTCTTCGCCTGCCAGTCATCTCTTCGAAGGCACGAAAAGGAATGTTCGTGTTTTTCGTGGACAAAAACTTGATCCGTCTTTTTCTTTCTCTGCGATGAATTATTTTCTTAGGTTAACACCAATGAGGTTTAGGTTTAAGTTTGAGTCTTGTGTAAAAACCCCCTAACTCAAAATTTAACTACAAAATTTTTTACCACGAAGGGCACGAAGGACACAAAGAAAAAATTTTAAGAACTATAGCCTTCGTGGTTTTCGTGTCCTTCGTGGTGCAAAATCTTTACATTTTCAAATGAGCCTTTAGAAGAGCAAATTTCTCTCAGAGTGACTTTTTACACAAGCGTCAAGTTTAAGTTTAGGAATCGCATAGTGTTACGCTTATTTTTACAGCTATGGGGTGTTCCCCTGGGCTGGTATATGCAACCCCTATGGGGTAAAGAAGTCATTATTCCAAAATACGAACCTCTTTTTGAAAAAATTTTTGAAGAGAGATTACTTTGAATACGAAAAACTATAATTTCCTATACAGCAAGAATAATTGGGTGAGAATTTTTCGGAGTGAAAACAAAAACAGCCAGGTTTTTTGACCTGGC
>CALKWO010000097.1 GCA_938003875.1 uncultured bacterium | reverse complement strand
TCTGTGGTTCTCTTTAAAAATCGAAAAAGTTCACTTACAAGCTGCGGAATATAGGGTAAATATTCCGCTTTTCATATAATTTAGATAATGATTATAACATGATGCTTTTGATAAAGCGAGAAAATTTCTTAATCAATATATCAATAGTTTTTCCAACTAGCACAAGTCGTAAAAATCTTTCTTAAAATATCACAAAATTTATAAATATCTGGTTCTATCTTGTCCTGAGGATGCTTAAAATTTCATAAGACTATCAACACTATTCTATACTTTAGCTAAAAAGGAGAAAAACAATGAACCATTCTCAGGCAATGTTGGGTTTGAGCCAGGTTAAAGGATTAGGCCCAGTCCTTATAAAACGAATTGTAGACCACTTTGGAAACAATTTGTCTTCTCTTTGGGAATGCCAGGAAGATTTTCCTGACATCCCTGGAATTTCTCGTACTATAAAAAAAGCCCTTTTTTCCGTAGACTGGCAAAAAGCCTTTCAAGAAGAAGAATCCCTCAAAAGATCAGGTATAAAGCTTCTCTGCTATGGAGAGGAAAACTATCCCGATCAGCTAAAATACATCTATGATCCCCCTTCTATTTTATACCAGAAAGGCAACTGTATACCAGAAGACAACCATTCGATTGCCATCGTAGGGACAAGAAAAGCTTCTCTATATGCTTTGAAACAAGCCTATAGCCTGGCGCAGGAAATGGGCAAGAGGGGCATTACTGTTGTTTCAGGACTGGCAAGGGGAATAGATATTGCAGCCCACAGAGGTGCAATGGCAACAGGAGGAAGGACAATCGCTGTTTTAGGAAGCGGATTGCACTCTATATACCCTCCAGAGCACTATCAGGATACACAAAGGATCATGATGCAAGGTTCTTTGCTAAGCGAATACCCACCAGAAACACAACCAGAGGCTTTCCATTTTCCAGAAAGAAACAGGATCATCAGTGGTCTGTCTCTCGGAATTGTTGTCATAGAGGCAGGGATCAAAAGCGGAGCCATTATCACAGCGCATGTCGCCCTGGAGCAAGGCAAAGAAATTTTCGCACTTCCAGGGAACATCGATAATTTGCAAACACAAGGATGCCATCGCCTGATCCAGCAAGGGGCAAAGCTTTTTACGAATCTCGATGAAATCCTAGAAGAAATCATGCCTTTAAAACACAAAATTCTCCCGCCTCAGGAATCAGAGAAAACGCCTGTTTTTCAACTGGGAGAAGAAGAAGCAATAATCTGGGAGATATTGAATGATTCCCCTCAGTCCTTAGATACGATCACATATAAAGTCCCTTTGCCACCCTCTACAACAACGGCCAAACTTTTAGCCATGGAAATGAAAGGCCTTGTAGATCTTTTCCCAGGACAACGCTACGCTAAAAAAAGAAACCTGCTAACAATTTAACCTGACAATGTTATAAATACGCACGAGGAAAAGTGAGCAAGATATGTCCAAAAAAAATTGGAGAAAACTTTTTTATAAAATTTTCTCCAATTTATTTTACATCAAGAAGATATCAATGCATATAACCTAATCAGGCTCAATCAAAAAGCGATCATTTCCTTGTTCAGGGTCATCTTCTCCATCGAGAGGAGAAATTTCTATTCCCTGGTCTTCAGATTCTGCTGTCTTCAGATCGTTTTCTCCTGACACCATAGGATGAGGTGTTTCACTGATTGCTGCTTCAGCAGCCTTCTCTTCCAGCAAAGCTTTCTGCTGTTCTTCTTCAAATTTTTTAGCTGCATCGCCTAAAAATTTTGTTAAAGTAACCTGGTTTCCTTTGCGGTTGTATTCTACTTTATGGACGCATTTCAGCATCAACATGATACCCAATCCACCATAACCACCTGCTTTGTAGCGGGCTCTGGCTTCTTCTACGGCTGTTCCTTCTTTTTTTCTCCTCAATTCTGCACGATAATCAAATCCTTCACCCTGGTCTGTAACACGCATAATTAACTTATCCGGTTTATGGATATAGCGGAATTCAATAGGAAGCTCTTTTTTATATTTGTGGCCATGTCTCTGGGCATTTCCCACCGCTTCATTCAAAGCCGCATCCAGGTTTATCTTTTCCATATCGTTCAGCGGCAAAAGTTCAAATTTTTGACGGCATAGCTCGTAAATTTGATTGATGCTTTCATCATCTGAGGGAAAGCGAAAGAAAATATCCTGGCTAGATACTATTTCTTGCATATCGAAATTGCTTATGTTGCTTTCCATCAAATCGATTTCTTTTGGAGGCTTATCCCATATTTCCGTAGAAAAGTAGATCTTGGTTTTCCCGATTTTTATAACGTCTTTATCTTGGAGAGCTCGTAAAAATACTCTATTCTCATTTACAAGAATGCCGTTTGCCGAGTTAAGATCTTCTATAATGACATCAGGCCCTTCAAAATATACTCTGCCGTGGTGTCTCGATACGACACCGTCTAGCAAAATGATGTCATTTTCCTTTCCGCGGCCGATGGTAATTGTGCCGGATAATTCTACAACTTCTGTAAGATTTCTTGTAATTTCAATCTTTAAACTTGGCATTATGGTCTCTGTTAATCAATAACCGTGATTGCTAATGGATGAAATAGACATTGAGAAAGATTTATTTCCTCAATAGCTAATAGTTTAACGCCACAAAAACGACTTGGACCCTAACTAGTTTAAAGTTAGGATACTCTTAACATTAAAATAAAAAAAATTCTCTGAGTCAAGGGAAAAATTAAATTTTCTGATCAGAGATTTTTTCCACTATCAAAACCTTTGATGATATAGGGATGGGATGCAGGGATTTTTTGAAACGCTTTTGAAGGACAGGCTTTGGCAATGGAGCATTCATTACAACCCAGACACAGGTTATGTCTGACTTGTAAAAACAAGGATCCATTACCAAATGCACTGCATCCTTTTACGCATTTCCCACAGCCAATGCAAAGGTTTTCCTGGATGCTGTACTCATAGTAAGGGTCTTCGATAAAAGTACGCTGGATGGCTTTTGTGGGGCAAAGCTGGTTTTCCGCTGCTGTGTCTAAAATCGTGGCGTAGGGTTGATAGTATCCACCACACAATTTGCAATAACCACATACATTATAAGCGTGAACGCACTTCACTGCGGATGGATTCAGTACACAATGGGTGGCACATTTGCCACATTGTGTGCATTTGTAAGGGTCAAGCTGCCATACAAAACCTGTGCTTCGGGACCTCTGAGAAAGTAGGGTAAATCCTCCGCCTAAAGCAAGGCAAGCCAGCAATCTGGCAGAATTTTTTAAGAAATCTCGTTTGTTCATAAAATTTACTCATATCTCAGGGCATCTATAGGGTTCAAAGCAGAAGCTTTCTGGGCTGGATAGTAACCAAAGAAGATTCCTACCATAGCAGAGAAGACAAAAGAGATTACAATGGAAGAATATTCTACTTTTGTACTGAACGTAGGAAAGATAGATTCTATACCAATGCTAATCCCGATTCCCACAAGAATACCGAAAACTCCTCCCAAACCACTGATGATGCTTGCTTCAATTAAAAATTGTTGTAGGATGTCCTGGTCTGCTGCGCCAATGGCTTTTCTGATGCCAATTTCACGAGTTCTCTCTGTTACAGTCACGAGCATGATGTTCATGATGCCTATTCCTCCTACCAAAAGCGAAATCGCAGCGATGCCCCCTAGCAAAAGAGTGAATGTCTGGGTTGTTGCTTGCAGGTTTTCCAATTGTTCTTTCTGGTTTCTGATAGAAAAATCGGGTTCATCTTCTGGCTTAATACGATGCAATTTTTTTAAAAGGGTTGTGATTTCTTCTTCTACTTCATCTATCTTTTCTTCTGTTTCTACCTGAATATCCAGTCCCCGCAGATAGGTGATTCCAAAAACCTGCTTCATGCCTGTCGTGAGAGGAATTATGATTTGCTCATCCATATTTGCCATATCGCCCTTAGTTTTTAAAGATCCAATGACCTTAAAATTAGAGCCTTTGATTTTGATCGTCTCTTCCAGAAATGGGCCTTTACCAAAAAGCTTTTCGAGAATAGCACTTCCCAAAATAGCCACTTTGGCATTGTTGTTGATTTCGCTTTGAAAAAATAGCCTCCCTTCATCCAATTGAAAATTGCGGACTTCAAAGTAGGCTAAAGTTGTGCCAACGACAGTCGCGTAAGTATTTCGATTCATGTACTTTGCCTGTGCATTTCCATTTACTATAGGTGCCATATTTTTGATATATTTAACTTTATTGAGAATATTAGAGGCATCATTCAATGTTAAGGTTTGTACATTGCTACTAGAAGCAACCCCTCTTTGCATCCCCTGCCCTGGTCTTATGATAAGCAAATTAGTTCCCATCTGCTTAATTCTCTCCGTGATGGACAATGTCGCTCCATTTACAATGGAAACCATGGCAATAACAGAGGCTACCCCCAGAATAATACCCAGTATAGCTAAAAAAGAACGAAGCTTGTTTGCAAGTAAGCTTTTTAAAGAAACTTTTACGATAGTCCAGAATAGCATAGTTATCTCAATTGTTTCAATTGTTTAAATAATCTTTAAGAATTTTTCCATCTTTCACCTGAATCACTCTTTTGCATTGGATAGCAATATCGCCTTCATGCGTAACGAGAATAATCGTTCGGCCAGATAGATTCAAATCCTTGAAAATCTGCATGATTTCATCGCTCGTTTTGCTATCCAGATTTCCTGTTGGTTCATCCGCAAGAATAATGGAAGGGTTGTGTACGATAGCCCTTGCTATGGCGACTCTTTGGCATTGCCCTCCTGACAACTGCTTGGGTTCATGGTTTATTCTTTCTCCGAGTCCTACTTTTTCCAGTGCAGACTTTGCCAGATCCTGTGCTTCCTGGTTTCCTGCATATAAAAGAGGTAGCTCTACGTTTTCCCATGCGCTCATCCTGGGAAGCAAGCTGAAATTCTGAAAAACGAAACCAATCTCTCTGTTTCGGATGCGGGCAAGCTCTCGTTTATTCATAGAAGAAACATTTTTGCCGTTTAGGATATATTCTCCCTGGGTGGGAACATCCAGACATCCCAAAATATTCATCAAAGTAGATTTGCCACTTCCTGAAGAACCTGTGATTGCTACAAACTCTCCTTTATCGATTCTAAAAGAAACACCATCCAGCGCATGAACAGTTTCTGTCCCCATCTGATAGTGTTTTCGAAGTTCATTAGCCTGAATCATATTTTTTCCTATCTAGGTCTTCCCATACGGCGCATAGCTCTTTGTGGATCTGGAGAGCCAGGCAACTTTTTGGATGTTTGTAAAATCACATCCATGTTTTCTTCGAGACCTTTGATTACTTCAGCAGACATTCCATTGTTTAGACCAATCTCTATCTCTCGTGTTTCTCTCTTGCCCTGGTTCAAAATTTCCACTGTATATTTTTTGGTTTTATAGCTATAGATCAAAGCATCGGAATTTACTGTTAAAACATTCTCTTTCATATCTTGAAGAATTGAAACATTAGCTGTCATTTCTGGCTTTAAATAAGATTTCTTTTCTCCTAAAACTTCAATTTTTACCTCAAATGTAACCACATTATACAAATTAACACCTTTTGCTCCAATCTGTACCACTTTGCCTCTAAAATGTAAATTAGAATAGGCATCCGCACTGATAATGACCTGCTGTTCCAGGCTGACCTTCCCAATATCGCTTTCATCTACAGAAGCAATCACAAATATCTTGGATAGGTCGGAGAGAACCAGGATTTTGGTTCCTCCTCCTACATTGCTAATCCCTGAGGATATGATCTGTCCCTTTTGTACGAATTTTTCGGTCACTATTCCATCTATAGGTGCCAGGATTTGTGTGTCTTTCAGCCTTTGCTTGGTAGTTTCCAGCTTGATTTCTGTCTGGATGACCTTTTTCTTCAAAATATCCTCTTCATGCTGCAAATTTTGTATTTGCCATTCCTTGATTTTAAACTCTTCCTGTTTGACTGTTGTTATTTCCAGGGTCGCTTTAGCCTGTACTTCACGAGAAAGTAAATCCTGGTATTCGTCTTCACTGATGACATTTTTAGGAAGCAATTTTTGGGCATCTCTTACCTTTCGCCTGGCGTCTTCGTATTTCTGCGTATCAATAGCAATTTGCTCTCTGGTATTTTTTTGCAAAATAAGCAATTCTTGCTTTGCAATCTTGATTTTTTCCGCCATTTGTTTTAGCTGAGAAGTCACAATATCCACTTCTGTCTGGGCTTCTCTCAGGCTTCTTTCTTCGTCTACAGGGTCTAGCTTCAAGATCAAATCATTCATTTTTACCTTATCGCTTACATCAAAGGGAAATTCTATAATTTCACCACTCGCTTTAGACTTGATCTCCACATCGAAATTAGAAACAACCCTTCCATTGCAATCGATCTTCAATAAAATACTGCCCATGGTCGTTTTTTCTGTCTTGATGTCTTGCAGAGGATTGGTTTCTAATTCTTTTTTATAGAAAAGAAAATAGATGACTATTGCTATAAGAGCCAATAGAAATAAAATTTTTTTCATTTTTAAAAATTTCCTGAATTTTAATCAAATATAAAACAGTTAATCACCATCGAACGCTTTCAGATTTACTCCATGCCAGGCTAGTATACTCATAATCGCTTTAAAGTCAACAATAATCATTTTGCTCTGTATTAAAAATTGTTTGCCAAAACATGGGTCAAAGGCTACAATAAAATAAATAATAATTTTTATCCCTTCGTTACAAAACAGAAAGAAAAAGTATGCTAAAAAAAAATTTTAGTTTTGTTGTACCTAAACGTCTGGCAGGAATGAGATTTCCTGGAAGAAACTATGATTTACCAGAAGATTTAGAATTTTTGCAAGAGCAGGGAATTTCAGCCATTGTTACATTAACGGAAGAAAGGCTCAATAAAAATATACTAGAGCAATATGGAATGGAATGGACACACATTCCTATTCCTGACTTCCATCCCCCAGAGCTTTCTCAAATCTTAGAGCTTGTAGAGTTTATAGACAAAATGAATGAACAGGGAAAAGGCGTAGCCGTTCATTGCCATGCAGGAATAGGCAGAACAGGTACTATGCTGGCTTGCTATCTGGTAAGACTGGGCCGAACACCAGAACAAGCCATATATGAAGTCCGTTCCTTAAGGCCAGGCTCTATTGAAACGAGCGAACAAGAAGAAGCTATCTATAATTATGCTCGATTTTTAGACGAAAATAAAAAAAAATCTTGAAGCCAGTTTGAGCGTCTTTTGCATCCAGGCAGGGAAGTTACATATTGGAAGCAATCACTCTAAGAGCTGCGGTTGCTTCCGTTTCTTCTAAAAACATAGATTTTTCCTCTGCCACAGAATCCTTTTGTATCTTTTCCTGGACAATGCGCTCTGCGTCCAGTGCTATAATTTTGCTGTTCTGCAGAGCGATGCCTGTTCCTAGTTCCAGCCTTTCTTTTATATTGCTCCAGCTTTTTTTGTATTCCAGAACTTCCAGGCGTTTTTTATATTCCTGGAGTTTTTGCTCTGATTCTATTCTTTCTCTGGCGATTTCTGCTACTCTTTTATCTGCATTTTCCCATCTTTCTTTTGCTTTATATCTTTCCTGCCTTGCCCAAATCTGATGCTGGATGATTTCTCTTTTCATGGTTTTGGCTTTTTGCAGTTTATCCAGATTGATGATGCTTTTCTGAAAGCCCCAAAGTAAGCATGTGTAGATAGCCAGTTGCAACTTTTTTTCCTGAATTTTTTTCTCCAGCTTTTCTACTCTGTATTTTTCTATTTCCAACTGGAGTTTTAATTTGCTTTTGGTAAAAAAAGAAGGGTCTTTTTCTATTTCTTTTTCCAGCCTCTTGCATTCTTTCAGGATTTCCTGATATGTAGCTTGTTCCTTTTCTAAATTGGCTTCCAGATAAGAAAAAGATTCTTCTATCTTTCCTATATAAGGCTCTAAAATTTGCTTTTCCTGAGCAGGTATCTGCCCTATAGCATAGCTTGCATAAAAGGCGAAAAGAAAAAAAATCATGGTTTTCATAAATTTTTGTCCTCTTAAAATAGAGATGGCGAAGATCATAAAAAATAGACATAAGGGCCACGAAGTAAGTATTACAGCACTTCTCACTTACGTTGCATACAGAGTCAAATAATATGCGATTTAAACCACAGATGAACACAGATGAACGCAGATAATTTTTAAACTTCGTGTTCTTCATGTTCTTCGTGGTAAATTTTTTTATTTGTGTTTATCTGTGTCTAT
>CALKWO010000096.1 GCA_938003875.1 uncultured bacterium | reverse complement strand
AAAAAACAACCTAAAAAAATCAAAATTCTTTCCTTAGAAGCTGCGGAACGTAGGTAGTCAAAATGATCCTGTGCAAAATGATCAGTACTATAAAATAGTATCTGCTCCATTGTGCGAGCGTAACATAGTTTAAGAATAGTGCTTATTTTTTTGTTTTACGCTTTAGAAAAGAAGACCATAAGATCAAAAAAAGATAAAGTCAGAGAAGTCAGTACCTGAAAAATCCAGGGCAAAAGGAAAAAAAGGAGAAGCATGACTCCTAGTATTTTAGGGATAAATACAAGCGTTTGTTCCTGGATATTCGTGACTGCCTGAAAAATGCTTACCGCTATTCCGATAACTAGAGTAACTCCCAAGATAGGTAAAACCAGGAGAGCTGTTGTATAAAACATCTGGCGCAAGATTTCCATGAGCATTTCTTCAGACATTACGAAATTTCTCCATAGCTGACGATCAAAGTTTTTACAACAAGATGCCATCCATCCACCAGAATGAAGAGCAAAACTTTAAAGGGAATGGAAACCGCAGTAGGTGGTAACATCATCATTCCCATAGAAAGTAGAGTACTGGCAACAACGATATCTATGATAAGAAATGGCAATAAAATCAAAAGCCCCATTTGAAAAGCAATGGTCAATTCGCTAAGGATAAAGGCAGGAATCAGCACCAAGGAGGAGATTTCTTCAGGTCGGGAAGGGTCTTTTTTAGCAAGATACAGCATAAGAGCAAGATCTTTTTCCCGTGTATGCGCAAACATGAATTTGCGAAATTCTATGAGAGTTCTTTCCGCGGCTTCTTGTGTCTGGATGCTTTTGTTTTGATAAGGAATATAGGCATTAGAATAGACTTTTTCCCAGACAGGTGTCATGACAAAAGTAGTTAGAAAAAGCGCAAGACCTATCAGTACAGGAGAGGGAGGAAGGCTGGGAACTCCGAATGCTTGTCGGGCAAAGGAAAGGACGATAATGATTCTGGTAAAGCATGTCATGGAAAAGAGAATAGCAGGCAGAAGAGAAAGCAGTGTCATGAACAGAAGAATTTTCATTACACTGGTAATGTCTTCTTTGTTGGAAAAATTGAGGGAAAAACCAGAATTTCCCTCGTCTGCCCCCAAAGGAGATGCCAAAAATATAAAAATTATAAAACATACATTAAGAAGTTTCACACCTATTGGCCTTTCAAAAAAGCATTCATGTCTTATATGCTAGCAAGAAAAAGGCCAATAAAGAAAAAAAATAGAAAGTTGCTGGTTCTAACAGAATCTGTGGTATATAGTCTATAAAAAAAATAAGGCTAAATACCGCCTGCTGGAGCAGATGCTATTATCATAGCACTGCTCATCTGGCACAGGAAAAATTTGCTAAGAGCAGGCTTTGCTATCTATAGGCATTTTATAAATAAGACTGTGACCACAGAAAGCGTTAGAATAGGGAAAGTTGTAATCTTATCGTTATCATTTTCATCATATCTATTAAGCAATAATTGCTTACATTGCAAAGATTTGTAGCCGCAGTGTTGCGCCGAAAATGACGATCTATTCGGAAAAGACGACCTTCAGCGCAATCCCTGCGTCTTTTGCCAATAGAGACTGACGGAATCGAATCTTTTTAAGCCAGTTAAAGGGTATTTCCCAAAGACGCAGGGATTGCGCTGGCGTTCGGCTTTTGAGCAGACATGACTTTTTCGGCGCAACCCTGCGGCTACAATCTTATCTTAACATCGTTGGGGCAACACCCCTGGTATTTTAGCTATAAATCGGCAAGATTTTCCTCTTTGAACATTCCCTCAGCAGCAGATCGGGCCATTTCTTTACTATGGATTCTCCCTGATTTAAGCAATTCTTTGGCATCTTTGATCTTACTTTCTCGTGGAGAGATTTCGGCTAAGCTCTTTTTTAAGGATAAAATTCTTTCTTTTGTAGCTCCATGACTCTGAGAAACAGATACCAAATCATTGGTTTCTGTTTTTACTTTAGACTTTGTGTTATTTTCTTTTGCTATATTATCTATCCAGGAAATGGAATTGAGTGGATTTATATTCATGGCATTCCCTCCTAATTTTAGATAGTTTGTAATTTTCTTATAATATATTATCGGCGGAAATGGAAAAAAATTTAGCAAATTTTTTAAAAAAAATTATTTTTTTTTAAAACCTGTTTTTTTGGCTTATTTTTTGTATAAAAAATTTTCTGTATTTTTTTCTCCTTTTAAAAGGAAACTTTACTATGCAAAATATTCCACTACTTTCTTTTTCAGAAAAAAATCTTTTTCCTGTATCCGAGGGTAAACTAGCTTCCCTCCAATATATAGTGGATTTTGAAAGTTTTTTAGACAAAGAAATGATGGAAGCCAAAGGAGAAAGTCCTTCTGATTCTGCCACCTGGAAAAAAATTTTAGAAGAAATATTTTTTTCTTTGGAGAATGTTTTTTCTTTCAGCACAGCATCTTCTTCTATTTCTCTGGAAAAAGTGGGCAATCAAACGCCTGTTTCTGAGAATGCAGATTGTCTGAAAAACATTAGCACGCAAGAGGCGATCACTCCTTCGCTGCCTAATCTATACGAAGGGAATTTTTTCCAGGAAATTGGCTCAGGAACTGCTGTCGAAAATAGAGAATTGTATAAGCAAGACGCTGCTATAGGAGAAAAAGACAAGCAAATTCCAAATCAGAGGCTTTTTCTCGAAGAAAATGCTCTACAATCCCAGTCTGAGACTATAAATAGCCTTGCTCTTTCTTTTATCCCAGCTAAAGAATCCAGGGAGTTTCAAGAATTTCCTGGGGAAATAACAAAAGACAAAGCTGGAATAAAAATCCCTTTAGCACAAGAAAACAAGCAAAACAAATCTTTTGATACATTGAATACAATAGATACACATCCTTTGGTTTTTGATAAAAAAACAGAATATATCGAAAAAGTAGAAAGCCCAGAGACATTTTTTCCTCCTTCAGATTTTTCTCCGGAATCCCAAAAAGTTTCAGAAGAGAATCCTGAGCCTTTTGTGTTTGGTATAGAAAAAAAAATTTTACCAGCAGAAGTCAAAGAGACTGTTCTTCCTTCTCAAAAATCAGGCGATACGCCTATAAAAATAGAATACAAAAAAGAGCCAGTCACTTTTTTTCCTAATCCCAAAATACAAAAAGCCATATTATATTTGGAAAAAGAAGAAAAAAAAATGCAGGTTCATCTAAAGCTGGAAGGTGATAGCCTGGATGCTCAATTTCTGACTACGGACGCAAAAACCGTTTCTATGCTTGAAGTCCAGATCCAGGATCTTAGAGATTCTCTATATAAGAATGGCATACATTTAGCAGAAAGTAAAATTGTTTTAACCGATGGGAATAGTTTTAGCAGAGAAAAATCTCAAAGAGAAAATGCTGGCAGACAAGCATTTTTTTCACGAGGGAAAAAAATACAAGAAATAGAATCTTCCAGGCAAGGATATTCCGTCTACCAATGGGTATCCTATGCAGGAAAAAATAAAATCAATTGCTATACTTAGCCGAAAGGGGAAACCTCATGATCGCAACAGTGAACTCTAATACAGCGACATCACAGAGCCCAGAAAACACTTTCTATCGTACAGATTTAAACGAACTTTTTCTCAAGATTTTTACAGCAGAGCTGACACAGCAAAATCCTCTTTCGCCTATGGATAATAAAGAATGGGTGCAGCAGTTGGCTCAATTTGCTAATCTTTCTCAAATGACAAATTTTAATAAAGAAATGCAGTCTTTGAAAGATTCTGTAAGCTTTATGAGTGCTACCAATCTTGTGGGGAAAGAGGTTACATATAAAGAAGATAATGAAACCACGGGAAAAGGCAAGATTGATTCCGTAACCCAAAAAGAAGGAAAGATTTTTCTAAACATAGGAACAAAAGAGATCTCTCTGGATCAGCTTATTTCTGTGAAAGGGGAAACAATATGAGTATATCATTATTCAATGGCCTTTCTGGGCTTTCTTCCTACCAGAGGATGCTGGATGTGATTTCTAATAATATTTCCAATATGAACAGCCATGGTTTTAAATCGCAAAGCTTCAACATGGTAGAGAATAAAAGCCAGACAATAAAACAAGGTGCATCACCAACAGAAGATTTAGGTGGTACAAATCCTATACAGATTGGTTATGGCGTTAAAGCTGGCTCTGTAGCAACGGATTTTTCCCAGGGAACCCTGGAGTCTACGGACAGAACTCTGGATATGGCGATACAAGGGGAAGGTTTTTTTGTATTGAAGGATAGTGCAGGGGCTAAAAATTTTAGCAGAGTGGGAAATTTTGCCCTGGATAGCCAGGGCTATCTGGTAGACCAGGGAACAGGTTACAGGGTTCAATCCTCTCAGGGAAATATCCTGATTGAACAGGGCGCACCTTTAAATCCCAAAGCAACCTCAGAAGTTTCTATTCAAGGTAATCTGGATTCATCAACTCTTTTTCCTGGAGGGACAACACTTTCTACAAACATTCAGGTTCTTGATACTCGTGGTCAGGAACATACAGTAGCATTTACGCTGGAAAAAACAGCAGATCTTGTATGGAAGATGACAGCTTCTCTTCCCGATGCAGATGGAGTTCTGAGCGACAATCTTGTAGAAGGCATTACCTTCAATGAAAACGGTTCTTTTGCAGGTGTTACAGGGACAGGAACAGGCAATAATAAAATTATCGCTACATTCCAGGGGCTTACAACTCCCCAGGAGATTACTTTTGATTTAGGAACCATAGGCAGTTTTGATGGATTGACGCATTTAGGGGGAGATTCTACTGCAAGTGCTATAGAACAAAATGGATATACAACAGGCTCTTTGATTTCGCTATCTGTAAATCCTGATGGTACTGTTGTCGGAGGATATAGCAATGGTCAAAAAAAGAATCTTGCAGAATTACAAATTGCGACCTTTGCAAATCCAGAAGGTCTGGAAAAGACTGAAAACAATATGTATGTAGAATCTCCCAATTCTGGCCAGGCAATCTTGGGAAAGGCACTGGGAGGCAGGGCTGGCTCTGTCTTAAGCGGAAAACTCGAAGCAAGCAATGTGGATTTGACAAAGGAAATGGCACTTATGATCGTTGCTCAGAGAGGCTTTCAAGTAAACGCACGCGTTGTTACGGTTTCCAATGAAATTCTTCAGGAAGTGGCAGGTTTGGTAAGGTAGAAAAAACATGAATACAACGCTTACTCTGGTCGCTGCTGCCATGAGCCATTCTTCTGGTGAACAGCAGAGGATAGCCCATAACCTGGCCAATGCACAAAATCCAGGATTCAAGGCAATACTAAGCAATATAGAAAGCCTGCCAGCAAAAGAAGACATTCCTTCTTCTATGGCTATTCCCTATACTCGATTTTTTGTTCCTTTCCAGCAAGGAACTTTAGAAAAAAGCAATAATCCTATGGATTTTGCCTTACAAGGAGAAGGGTTTTTCATAGTAGAAAAAGAGGAAACCAAGAAGTACCTTCGCAGCTTTCATGCCAGCATAGATAGTCAAGGCTATCTTGTCAATTCTGATGGGTTGAGACTTTGCACAGAAGATGGATATCTGCGAATTGATCCAGAAAAAGCCTCCCTTTTGGAAATTTCTCAAAAGGGAGACATTTTTTTGGGAATAGAAAGAATAGGAAGGCTAAAAATCGTTGCGCTGGAAAATCCTGAAAGTGTAGAAGGCACAGAAGGATATTTTTTAGGCCAGCCTCATGGCCAGGAAAAAGAAGCAAGCTCGTGTCAGGTATACCAGGGATACCTGGAAAAATCTACAGTAGAGAGCCTGGACAATATGAGCGAAATGATAGCTAACCTTCGCTATATGGAAGCAAACCAGAAAATATTAAAAACAATAGACCAAAGCTATCAAGGTTTATTAGATCAATCGTAGGAAGGAGAAAAACCATGCTACAGGCACTCAATACAGCAGCCACAGGAATGAAAGTCCAGGAACTTACTGTGGATAACATTTCTCACAATCTTTCTAATGCCAACACAACTGGCTTTAAAAAAAGCCGTTTGGAGTTTGAGGATATGCTCTATATCAATATGGGCAATTCTGAAGGCCAGGCAGATACAGAAGCCAGGGTGTTTTCTGATTTACAGATGGGAAGCGGGGCTAGAACAGTATCGAATCTAAAGACTTTTGCGCAAGGGCCTCTGGAGGAAACCCAGAGAGAGCTGGATGTTGCTATTGAAGGAGAAGGTTTTTTCCAGCTTAAATATCAGGAAAACGAAATTCGCTACACAAGGGATGGTTCTTTCAAAATAGACAGCCAGAGGAAACTGGTTTCTTCTCATGGCTATCCTATAGAGCCGTCTATTGTCATTCCAGAAAACACTTCCAAAATATACATTGGCAGAGATGGAATAGTATCGGTAGCAATCCAGGGACAAAACCAATTGCAAACGGTGGGAGAAATTCAACTGTCTCGATTTGCCAACCCATCAGGACTTTCCAGTGAAGGCTCTAATCTTTATAAACAAACTACCGCATCAGGCGATCCTATTTTAAATAAACCTGGAACAAATGGAAACGGAAGCCTTTGCCAAAATCTTCTGGAGAGGTCTAATGTAGATGTTGTAAGCGAAATGGTAAGGCTTATCACTGCACAAAGAGCATACGAAATCAATTCTAAGGTAATCCGTAGTGGGGACGAGATGCTTTCTATGGTGAACAACCTGGTACGATAAAGCAGGTCTTTTATGGAACGAATTTACTTTTGTTTAGTTTTACTTTGTATAACCCAAGTCCATTCGCAGGAAATGATTGTTTCTTCTGAAAATCTGGTTATCGTAGCAAAAGAATTTCTGGAGCTTTCTCTTCCATGGGCTTCAGGAACCTTTGAGTGCCAGTTTTTAGGGGGAATAGAAAAGGAAATTTCTATTCCCAGACCTCAAAAAAATATGAAAATCATCCCACGGCTACCTTCAGAGACATCCTATAAAGGTAAGGTGATCGTGGAATTGCTTTTGATAGTGGATAACCGCCAGGAAAAAAAAATTTCCCTTCCTTTCCATGTTCGAGTCTATCAGAATGTCCTTTTGACAAAGCGTTTCCTTCCTAAGCATACTTCCCTTACAGAGAAAGAATTTTATACCTATCGTACGGAAATCACCCATCTAGGCTTTTCCCCTATAACGAAAATCGAAGAGATACAGGGAAAGAGAAACAAAAACAGCCTGAGAGCGAATCATATTCTAACCCAAGAAGATATGGAAGAAATCCCTTTGATGCTTGCAGGAAGCAATGTTATGCTACATTTAGAAGCTGGCCCATTGAAAATTACCATTTTGGCACGCGTTTTGGACAATGGTAAAAAGGGAGATGTGATTCGTGTTGTCAATCTCTCTTCTCAAAAAATTTTGAAAGCTAAAGTTTTAAACGAATCGTTTGTTTCTCCAGTATTAGCGGAGGGGCAATATGAAAATAAATAAAAATCTTGGAATATTGTGTAATAGTCAAAGTGATCCTGTGTGCAGTTGTAACAAGACTTTGACCAGAACAAATCTTGGAATATTGTTTATTGTATTAATATTGTCAGGGTGTGCCTCTTCTTCTCCTGAATGGGGTGTACCTTCGTATCCGTCTTTACCAGAAACGCAGGAAGTAAAGCCTGTATCCCTGGAAGGATCGCTATTCCGTGATCAAGAGGAGCTTTATTCTGAAACAACTGCCAAAAAAAAGGGAGATGTCCTGACGGTTTTGATCCAGGAACGCCATACCATCGAAGAAGATGGAGATGTAGATCTGCAAAGGAAGTCAGAAACAAAGCTGGATGGAAACTTCGAGCCAAAATCTCTGGTGAGCAAACTGCCATTTGTGGGAGAGACAGTACAGATTGAAGGTGGCAGAGAATCCACCCATACAGGGAAGGTAAAATACCAGAAAAAATCCTATCTGACAGACCGCCTGCCTGTCATAGTGACAGAAGTCAGACCTGATGGTCTTATGCTAATATGGGGTAAACGCCAGATCGCACTGAGTAGCGAAGTAAAAACGGTTGCCTTGAGCGGACTGATCCATCCTAAGGATGTAAATGATGATAATACAATCTATTCCGATAGAATCGCCTTGGCCACAATCCATGTAGAAGGAAAAGGCAGTTTTTCAGCAACAACAGACCCTGGCCCTTCCTCCAAAACATTCCAATGGATTCTGGATTTTGTCTGGCCTTTTTGATACAAGAAAAACGATATACCTACGTTCCGCAGCTTCTAAGGAAAGAATTTTGATTTTTTTAGTTTGTT
>CALKWO010000095.1 GCA_938003875.1 uncultured bacterium | reverse complement strand
GTGTCTATCTGTGGTTCTTTTTAATGTATGCAATCCATCCGAGATGCGCTGTAAACTATTTTAAAAATACCATCAGAACAGAAATATCAGCAGGGCTTACTCCTGATATGCGGGAAGCCTGGCCTAATGTTCTTGGCTTGATCTTAATGAGTTTTTCTCTTCCTTCATTAGAAAGAGCTTTCACTTTGGTATAATCAAAATAGGGGGGAATCTTATAGTCTTCTAATTTTTCCAGGCGTTTGATACTCATATCCTGACGTTTGATATAACCTTCGTATTTAAGCTCTATTTCTACCTGTTGAAGCGTTTTATTGCATTGCAAAAGCTCGGAAGCGATTGGATATTTTTCTTTGTCCGTAAGCTCTAAAAGTGGTTTTAGAGAAACCAGGGGACGTTTACAGAGAGTTACTATGCTTTCTGAGCTTTCAATAGGCGTTGTTTGTGCTTCCTGCAAATAGCCATTCACATCTTTTCCATAAACGCGGACAGAAGGCAGAATAGCATGAGCCTTTTCTATTCTTTCCTCCAACTTTTGCAAATCGGCATAAGCTTCAGAAGAAATAAGGCCTAATTCATGCCCATAGCGACTCAGTCTTCTATCAGAATTGTCTTCTCTAAGCAAGAGACGATACTCTGCACGAGAGGTAAACATTCTGTAGGGCTCTAGTGTAGGTTTATAAACCAGATCATCTATCAAAACGCCAATATAGGATTCGTTGCGCTTGAGAATGAATTCTCCTCTCCCCTGAATCTTGAGGGCAGCATTGATTCCTGCCATAATTCCCTGGGCCGCGGCTTCTTCATAGCCCGATGTTCCATTGATCTGGCCTGCGAAATAAAGCCCAGAAACAATTTTGCTTTCCAGCGTCAGCTCCAACTGGGTAGCAGGAAAAAAATCATAGTCTATGGCATAGCCAGCTCTTGCTATTTCTGCTTTTTCCAGTCCAGGAATTGTATGGAGAGCCTCTAACTGTATTTCTTCCGAAAGCGAAGTAGCAAAGCCATTCACATAATACAGACCCGTACTCAGACCTTCTGGCTCCAAAAAAATCTGGTGTTTTTCTTTGTCTGCAAAACGCACGATCTTGATCTCGACAGAAGGGCAATATCTTGGCCCAACTCCTTTTATTCGTCCAGTAAAGAGAGGCGATTCATGGAATCCTTTTTTCAAGATTTCATGAGTCTTTGTGCTAGTATAGGTAAGATAGCAGTCTCTCTGGGGCAAAAAGGGAAAACGAGATATGTCTGTTCTTACAGAAAAGGGCACAGGATTTTCATCCCCTTTTTGTGGTTTCATAGCATCGAAATCTATGCTTTTTCCATAGAGACGAGGTGGGGTGCCTGTTTTCAATCTGCCTGTTTCAATTCCCATTTTAATAAGAGATTGCGTAAGCCCCATAGCAGGAGGTTCTCCGTATCTTCCCCCCTCCCATGTTTTTAAACCAACAAACAAAATGCCGTTCAGGAAAGTACCGCATGCCAGCACAAGTGCCTTGCATAGAATTGTTTCGCCTTTTTCTGTGATGATGCCTTTGATTTTTTTCCCATCTTCTATTGCTTCTATTGCCATTCCTTCTATCAAACTCAGATTTTTTTGATTTTCTATTATTCTCAAGGCTTCCTGAGAATACAAATCTCGATCCGACTGGCAGCGAGAAGACCAGATCGCAGGCCCCTTGGACTGGTTTAAAATTTTAAATTGTATACCTGTTCTATCCGCAATTTCTCCCATGACTCCACCCAAGGCATCAATTTCATGAACCAGATGGCCTTTAGCTGTACCGCCAATGGCTGGATTACAAGACATTCTGGAAATAGCATTTCTATCCATAGTCAATAAAGCGACACTACATCCCATACGAGCAGCCGCAACAGCAGCTTCCACTCCCGCATGACCAGCCCCTGCCACAACAACATCAAATCCCCTCATAAAAATTTCCTTATGAAATATAAATAAAATTCGTAAATTTCTATTTTTTGCGGTATTCTAACAAGTATAAAAAAAAAATCCAATCTTTTTCCTATATCATCAATTTAGCTGTAGAAAAGGGGTCTATTCGATGGAACGTTCTCCTCTTTCTTGTTTATACCAATGGGTTTCTTTGTGGCTTTTCGGATGTGCTGTTGTTTTGCGATTATTTTTGCCAGGGTTGAGTGTGGAGATGGGGGAAAATGCCTTGGTCTGGCTTTTTGCATGGGCAGCAGCCCTTTTTACTGTTGTGGATGCACTATTTTGTCCCAAATGGCATTTCAGGAAAACAGAGTTGACAATCGCCATAGTAGCGTGGATTTTATTGGGCTTTCTTTCTTTTTTCTGGGCAGGAGATAAAATACAAGCAATCTACCAAAACATGATCTGGCTTTCTGACCTGTTGCTTTTCTTTACCCTATGCTATTGGGCAAAAGAAAAAGGCATTCTGAAATTTTTTGTTTCGCTTTTGCTTTCTTGTTTTATGCTGGAAGTCTGCTATTCCATCTATCAATATTTTATAGGTCTGCCAGCCATGAGAGCCTATATTTATGCCAATCCTGACACCATCAAAGAGATTGATCTGCCAAAATACATGGAAAATTTCTTTCAGACAAAGTTGCGCATTCCTCATGTTTTTGGGCATTTTACCCTGACCAACTCTTTGGGTGGGTATTGCATTATGTATCTGCCTCTTCTTATCTTGTTGCTATTCCAGGAGAAAAAAGGGAGAAAAATGGTATTTTTTCTGGTTCTGCTTTCTCTTGCAGCCCTGGCTATGACCGCATCTCGTGGAAGTATACTGAGCCTTGTTGTAAGTTTTGGGCTATGGGGATTCACGATCTGCTTAAAGATGTCGCCTAGAAAATTGGTATTCTCCCTTGTTTTCCTTCTGGCAAGCCTTATATTCTATGTTTTAGCCCGCCATACAGCATACCTGGATTTTATAGGAAAAAACAGTCTGAGCTTTGTTATGAGAATTGCTTATTGGGAAGCGGGGTTTAAAATTCTGGCAGACCATCCTTTATCTGGTGTAGGCGTAGGAAATTTCAAGCATCACTACTATACCTATAAGCACCCCTGGGCAGAAGAGGTAAACAAAGTACACAATGGATATCTGGAGTGGGGAATAGAAACAGGCATCTTGGGAATCCTGGTTTTGCTTTTTTTAGTCTGGCAAATTTTTTCTTCTTTAAAAAAGACGGCCCATCCGCCAGAAAACGAGGGAAATAGCAGGCTGTTTCCAGGACTTTTTTGGAGTATTGCTTTCTTTTCTATCCTACTTTTGGGTATGTTGGAAAGATCTTTTGAAGTGGATTCTCTGCAATATTGGCTGAGCAGCTCTATCTCAAAAGGTAAGACATTAGAAATTTTTCTTCCCTATGGTATAGGTATAGCCTCGTTTGTGATTCTTGTATTTTTCTATAATTTTTTCTATAAAATGTCTTTTGCGTGTTTGTCCACAGGTTTAAAACTAGGAATGCTGGCATTCTTTTTACATAATTTTATAGACATAGATTTCTATGAGCCTACACTGAGCCAAAATTTCTGGATTTTTTTAGGGCTTGCTGTTTGTCTTTCTCACAAAGGGGAAAAAAGCTATACTGTTCCTGTGGCCTGGAAAATATTGTCTTGTATCTCGGTGTTGTCTGTTCTTTTCTGGCTTTCTTTTTATACTATGCCTTCTCTTATAAAATTCATGCATCTGAAGAGATCAATCCTATATCTGGAAAATTCTCTGCAAAGTACTCCTGACAAAGCAGAAAGAGAAAAAATGGCAATGCAATATTCTGAAGAATTGGAGCAGGCCATCGCTCTTTTCCCCTGGGATGATAAATTGCAAATCCTACAGGCCAAAAAGAATTTTCAGGATGCAAGAAGCTTTGTCATGAAGCAAAACAGACGTAATATTTCCCCAGAGCATCTTAAAAAATTTTTAGAAAACACCATGGAAAGCCTGGAAAAGGTTACTCGATATAAACCTAAGTCTGTAGCATTCTATTATGCGTCCATTTTTTTATTTCAAGAGGAAGCCAAAATCTGGCAACACCTGAATATACGAGATGAACAAAAAAAAGCTGAACAAAAAGCGGGAGAGAGCATGCAAAGACTATTGGAAATCTATCCTCAAAAAATTCTTTTTCTTATGATGGCAGGAAATATGGCAGAACAAGAAGGCGATAATCGAAAAGCTCTGGAATATTACAAGAAAGCTTTATATATAAGCGATTTAGACCCAAACGATATAAGTATTTTTGAAAGAGAAAATTTGATGAAAAGAATTGTTTCTATTCGTTCTACCCCATAGTAAAAAAAATTTATAGAACATAGCAAAGGAAAGCTTGACCATCTTTATTTGTAAGATATAATAATAAGAAATCAAGATTAAGGAATCAGGATTAAATAAGTTCCTCATTTAGATGATAAGATAATAAGTGCAATAAAAAAAGGATGGTTTCTACCTCAGGCTGAAGCAGCACTATTACATAGTACTGCTTAGCCTGTACAGGCTTCTTTTAGGGTATGCTGATTGTGTTATAGAAGTTTAAGCTTATAAAATCATTTTTCAGAACCCAAAAAGTCATAACTAACTATTTTATATTGAATTTTAAATGTGAAAGTTATTTAATTCTCGTTGCTAATCAAGCAATTTTGATTCTAACGTGAACTCTGGTTAGAATGGGCTAATTTAAAAGAAACAGAAACTGCTAGCATCAGAAAATCGAGGGATGTATGTTTAGCAAACTATTATACCAGGAATTAGAAGATTATAAATTGAATAGCCTTTGCAAAGAAGGCTCTGATGGAGCTATTTTCCAGGCCATTCATCGTAAAAACCAAAATTTATGTGCCATAAAGGTCCTGGACTTGCAAAGACTATCGCTTTTTGAGCAGGAAAAAGGCATAGAGGACTTTTTGTCTTATCTGAAAATCTTGGAAAAATTAAAACATCCTGGTATAGTTACCATTTTAAATAGTGGAAGATACCAGCAGTTTATCTGGATTGCAGAAGAATGGATGGAAGGCACTACTTTGCGAAATTTTTTAGAAAAAAATGGTACAGTAGAACTTCCCGTTGCCTTAAAATGGATGGAATCTTGTCTTAATGCTCTGGACTATCTTTATCAGAAAGAAGTGAGCCACAACAATCTGAAGCCTGAAAATATATGGATACAAGAAGGGATAGAGCAGGTTAGATTATCCGATATGGCCCTGGGTACAGATATAGTAAATATCGAAAAATGCAATGAAGGAAATCTTAAGCCATTGGATGCACACTATCTTGCGCCTGAACAAATCTTGAAACAGAAAAGTGATATTCGCACAGACATTTATGTGCTTGGTACTATTTTTTATGAAATGATTACAGGACGCGCCCTGTATGAAGCAAGTTTTCCTCATTTTATTATGCAATACCATGTCAATGGTATTCCATCTTCTTTTTTTCAAGAAAATCCTGAAATACCAGAGGAAATACTCTTGTGGCTTGTGAAACTATTGGCCAAATCACCGCAAGAAAGATTTCTGAATCCAGCCGAGTTCAGGCCTCTTTTAAAGAAAGCATTATTTGCTTTTGGTGCAACAAAAGAACAGAAGACAGTTTTACCTGCTGCATCGCCTAAAAGCAGCCCTGCTCAAGAAGAAAATAAAGACAGCAGTTGGGATATCCCTACTCTGGACATCCCAGAAGAAATCAAGACCGTGCGTAAGACACAGGCATTGGCAAAAGTTAAAGGCAACAGAACAACCAGGGCCATGTCCATAGATTTTTTAGAACAAGCCAATAATGAGGATATGGAAGAAGTGGAAGTGGTTAGAGTTTCCAAAAACAAGAAGCTTCCTTTTCAACCAGCAGTCTTCGATGCACCAGCAATACCTCAGGAAAAGGAAAATCTGCCTGTAGAGCCAACAACCCCGATTTATAAGCCTGAAAATATTATAGAAGCTCCGCCTTTACCCAAAGATTTTGTTACAGAGCATCGCCATTATTTTAGCAACCAGGAAACAGATACAGGAATACGCCTTAAAGAAGCTATGCAGCAAGAGATTGCCAGAGAAGCCAAAGACAATATCGTTATTACAGAACGCTTTCCAGGAAGAGATATAAGTAGGATCGATAGTACGCAAAAGCTCATTCATAAAAAAGCCAAAAAAGACACAAAGCCTTTTAGAAAGCATAAGAACCAAATCAGCTATTTGTTCATTCTTTTTATGACATTGCTAACGCTAGCCGTATTTTTTGTCTGGTATAAAATAGAAACCATGCCTGTACCTGTAAACCAGCCTAAAATTTTGCAAAGGCCTAAGGTAATCTACATGATTACAGAAAATTTAGGTTGGTTTGGAGAAAAGCTTCCTAAAGGAATGGTTCGCTCTGAAAAACGAGGGGAATATATCTGGAAAAAAGACGAAAGCATCATGCTTTATGTCGCTACAGGCTCTTTTTGGAGAGGTGATGAAAAGGGTAAAGAATCTGAACAGCCTGTAAATAAGGTATATATCAACGGATTCTATATAGACAAATATGAGCTGACAAATGCTCAATATCTAAGATTTGTAGAGGAAACAGGATACAATCCTCCTGTTTACATTGCTAAAAAAGAATTTAGCGAGCTTAAACAACCTGTAGTCGGAATCAACTGGTATGATGCACAGCGCTATGCTAAATGGGCACAAAAAAGATTGCCTACAGAAGCAGAATGGGAAAAAGCAGCCAAAGGTGGTCTGATGGTTCCTGACTGGCAGGGGCAAGATATTCCCGTGAAACTCATAGAGAATCCCCTTCCTAAAAGGATATATCCCTGGGGCAATGAAAAGCCTGAAAAAAAAGAATACAGAGTATCTAACTACAAGGCTAAAAGCGATAGCTATATACACCCCGCTCCAGTGAATGTTTTTTCCGAAGGAGCTTCTCCTTATGGATGCCTGAATATGGCTGGAAATGTATGGGAATTGTGCCAGGATAAATTTGACCCAGAATTCTATAAGACTTTAATCTATACTGACCCTGTTGGTCCTTCCACTGAGACTATAAGACAAAGAGTGTGTCGTGGTGGTTCTTGGGGAAGTGATGAAAGCCAGATCACCTGTTTTAATCGTTTTTCCTTAGACGCAAATTATAAAGGAAATAGCGTTGGTGTCCGTCTGGCCAAATCATCGGATTCTGAAGAAAAAACAAAAAACGCTGCGAATTAAAACACCCGCAGCGAGCATCAATAATCAAATTTCTTTCAATAAAGGTAGTGCAAATGTCACCAATTCTTTCTTTTATAGCAGGTTTTTGCTTTGCTTCTTTTCTTGCTTTTGTATTTATTCTTATCTCTTTTGAAATACGAAAAAAAAGAGCCCTGGCTTTTACCAAAAGATTCGCTGTTCTATCAGAAGGTTTAAGTAGTTTAAAAGCTTTAGGATTCCAGGTATTGCTTCAGGTCAAAAAAGTCCGACCCCAGTTCGAGAAGCCTGACATCACAAAGCAAGATATAAAAAAAATAGCAAAATATGTTGATGGGATGGCTTATATTTTTGAAAATCTTTCTGCTGGAATGATGCCTCCTACAGAAGAGATTGCGATGGGAGCTATTACTGGACGTAAAAATTCTTCAGAACAAAGAGCCTATGAAGATAGCATAAAATTTCGCAATGAAATAAGACAGCTTCGCCATCGATTAGAAGAAGAAGGTCTGGAGGGATTAGGAAAAAATTTCACTATCGCTTCTGAAAAAGCCCGTCCTCAAATGAAAATCATTGACAAAGAGGAGTTGTAATTTTTCTCTTTACCAGATTGCCCTGGCCTATTCTAACATTTTCTGTGGTCACAGTTTCTTATGAAACGGAAGCGTTCGATGCTAGCTTGCTTTTTTGGCGTGATAAGAAAAAGGGAAGTTCTCGCGCAGACTGAAGCTGCACTATTGCATAGTACAGCTTCGCCTGCACAAGCTGCCTATGCTAAGGCTAGATTTGGTGATGCAGGCAACTTCTCTTTAGTCATATCAAAATTTTCATTCTAATCATGACAAAAGTTTCAAACTATTCTTTTCCTTGCTGTCATGCAGTAATATTACGTGGATCAGTTTAGCAATTGCATGGAACACTTACCCGATCCCCCCAACTTGAAATTCGAAAGAACACAAGCAGAATCGGGGTCGCTATCGGAATCGGAATCGAAAGGATGATTCATAAGGACTATATGCGATGCAGAGAAATCGATCCCGACTCCGCCCCCGATGGCTTGCAAGGGGTGGTTTTAAAAAATTTACGAGTTGTGTCAGTTGAAAAGCCTTTAATTTTCATTTTGCATAAATTCCCCAGCAACTATCTTTTCCTCAGATACTTCACCTCAAAGGCTTTGTCTTTCTTCTTCCAGGGAAGCCAAGTCTTTTGTGGATAGCGATGTTCGATGAGCCATTCCTGGATTGCACCAACAGCTTTTTCCGAATACTTTGCCACATTGCCATAGGGTTTCTTGTATTTTTCCAGCTTCAGGTGGGCGATGAGCGTTGTGACAAAAGGAATATGGGGCTTGCTCTTTGTGCTATAGATTCCAAGCATGCAGGCAATGCTCTTTATATCATAGAACACAGGCTCTCTTTCCAGGATGGCCTTTTCTGGCAGAGATATTCCGTTTTCCTGGCAAATCGTCGTGAAGTACATCCTGCGCTCTTCTTCTGTGAGCTTGTAGATTTCCGTCATATCCTCCACCAGCATCTTGATTCCCTTCCATCCAGCAAAAAGATCCTGATTTTGTCTGCATTCTGCCAACACCGCCTCTATCTGGTTCAGCCGATCTTCTGTTGATTCGGAAAATCTGGCAATTTGGATGCTCAGGTTATCCACAATTTTTTTTATAAAACCCCCACTATCGTTAGAGAGTGTAATCGCATCTTTTTTTGTGGATAACTTCCTATCTCTTTGATTTTCTTGGAGATAATATCCTTTTTCTCGTATAGAAGGCAGCACTTCGCACGTAATCCAGCGTCGGAAATTTTCCGAATTGGGCTTTCGTGAAAGTATCATCGCCGTGTACAAACCTGATTCTGTGAGGAGAAGAAGAGAATTAACATATCTAAATTCTCCCATTGAAACAGACTCAATAGGTAATTGTTCAAAAGTTTTTGTCCTATACGTTAGCTGCTAATTTTTCAAGACTTAGAGAGAGACGATACTGATACTTCCCATCACTGTAGCGAGAAAAAAAACGTCGTACTTCATGATATAGTTTTTGTAAAGTTTGAAAAGATGCGCCCTTTTTAATTTTATCTTTACAATATCGCCAAAACCTTTCAATGGGATTCACTTCCGAACCTCTGGGAAGTAAAAAATAAAAATGGATATGGGGTTTTCCATGCCACGCTCCTGGCCTCCATGCCTGAATACAGGAAAAAGGCTATTCTCAGCAGGATAGAAGAAATCCAGTCTCTATGGAGCAAACTCCTGGAGCAAAAAAAAGATCCCATTTTGCTAGCTTTGGATGTGGAAGAATTCCGTTTTATGATGTATACTTATTGTCAGATATCTATCCAGGAAGAAGGCAAAAATCTCCTGAAACTGGAAGCCAAATAAAAACAGGCAGATTCGCTATCATTATAGATTCAGATAGATTAGTTCGTTTGACAAATTTTGTATGATTCGTTATTTAACATCTTGTCTTGCAAAAGATTGTAGCCGCAGGGTTGCGCCGAAAAAGTCGTGTCTGCTTAAAAGCCGAACGCCAGCGCAATCCCTGCGTCTTTAGTCAATACCCTCTCCATGGAGCGAAAGATTTTTGCCAATCCTGTCAGAAATCATTGCAAGAGGCGCAGGTTTGGGCTGGCCAGGTCTTTTTTGTATGCCTTGTTATATACGGCCCAAACCTGCGGCTACAAATCCTTGCTATAAAGAAAATTATACAACAGGATATTTCCTCTCTTTTTTAAGAAATCAAAAAGGAATACTATGGAAACAACCAATAAAAGACTAAGCAGCTTGGAGCTTGCTTTAGAAAGATTGGTTTATCAGATGGAGAATTTTGTAGCAGAAAACCAGGCATTCAAGCAAGAACTCCACGAAGACCAAAAGCGTAGAGATCGCGAAATGCAAGAGTTCAAATTTCAAATATGGGAAGATCAGAAGCGTAGAGAGATAGAATATAAATGCTGGCAGCAAGAATATGAAAAGCGTATAGAAGAAGAGAGAAAACATAAAGAGCGAGAGCAGGAAGAATATCAAAAACGAAAAGAAGAAGAACAAAATCGTAAAGAAGAGGAATATCGGAAAAATTTAGAAGAATATCGTAAAAGTAGGGAGCGAGAGCAGGAAGAATATCAAAAGCGCAAAGAAGAAGAACAAAAGCATGAACAGAAAGAATATCAAAAACGTATAGAAGAAGACCAAAAGCGTAGAGAGGCTGAGGCTTTACAATTCAGAGCTAATATGAATAAGCAATGGGGTGAGCTGGCGAACAAAATGGGGACAATCGTGGAAGATATTATCTTTCCAGGAATTGAGCCTTTGTTACAAAGATGCTTTAAAATTGATGTTCTTCAAAAAGGAATTCGTATAAGCAAGAAAAAAGGGACAATGCGTGATGAGTTTGATATTATTGTAGAGACAAGAGATTATATTTTTATGGTAGAGGTGAAATCCAGTCCAAATCATAATCATGTTCTTGATCTTGAGGATAAAATTGTCCGCTTTCAACATCTTTTTACAGAATACCAAGACAAAAAATTGGTTCCTATTCTGGCTTCTCTTACAATCAGCGATCATGTGGTAAATTTATGTAGTAAAAAGGGATACTATGCTTTGGCATACAGACAATGGGATTATCTTGATATTCTCAATCTGGATAAAATTGCATTTCCGCCAAAAGAGTAATTGTACAGCAAGAACAACCCCATGGTAATTTTGGCATTATCAAAGTAGGATAGCATAAATTATAAAATGGTCAATCCCCATTTTGCATAAATTCCCAGAACTATCTTTTCCTCAGATACTTCACCTCAAAGGCTTTGTCTTTCTTCTTCCAGGGAAGCCAAGTCTTTTGTGGATAGCGATGTTCGATGAGCCATTCCTGGATTGCACCAACAGCTTTTTCCGAATACTTTGCCACATTGCCATAGGGTTTCTTGTATTTTTCCAGCTTCAGGTGGGCGATGAGCGTTGTGACAAAAGGAATATGGGGCTTGCTCTTTGTGCTATAGATTCCAAGCATGCTAGCGATGCTCTTTATATTATAAAGCTTTGCGATTCTTTTGTCCAGAGAAATATTTTGAAGCAAAAAATTGCTCAGACACTTTTTTTACCTATGCCGCAGGGTTGCGTCGAAAAAGTCGTGTTTGCTTAAAGCGCAATCCCTGCGTTTTATCTCAATGCATCGAAAGGTATGCTCTATTTTTTAATCGTTATATTATAATCTTTGCCCCATGTATCGTCTATATAATGAAGAACGAAATTGACACTTTCTACTGCTGTTTTATTGAAGGGGCCTAATTTTATGATATATTTATTCCCCGATGGTGTCATTTCGCTTTCGACGGATTTGCCATCATGCCATGCTGCTGAATTAGCGGGCCAGTATTCTTTGGCAGGAACTTTCCAGGAATTTACACCCCAGTGCAGGAATGCCTTTTTATCGGAAACAATAGTAATGACATCGGAAGTCGTAGGATACTGAGGTTTATAAGGCATTTCTAAAGTATTTCCTACATAAACGAAGAGCATAGGAGAAGTAGCCTTGTTGCCTTTCTTGTCCGTAGCTTCGATATAATAGCTAACGAGAGCCTTTTGCACGCCTACGATTTTAGCAGAATATTCCTGTGCCTTGATAACAGGCTTGGGATTTGTTTGAGATGGCACTACCTTGCCTGTCATTTCTAGCGATGTCCAGTTTCTTTGTTCTCTCGCCTCTAAGGTTGGAGTAAATTGTCCTTCCGCTACAGAATAATACAGAGTGACATTTTTTAATCCTGAAATATCGTAGACATAGCTCCAAACTTCGAAATCTGTAGGTTCTGGTGTAGATCCCCATTGCATTCCACCTGGGTTATAAGGCTTACGCTGCGGTTGATAGATTGTCGGGGGAATCGTATCCTCGAAACCGTTGCCTAAAACTTTCATCGCATGTCCATAAGCTTCATTGCAAGCACGCGTAGGATGGCTATCCCACATTTCTGTCCCATCCCAATATTCATAGCAAGAAGTCTGGGAACAAAGGAAAACATGCCATGCTTTTTGGGTTTCTTCATGCTGAGCATTGACAGCATCGGCTGTGAATACTATGTTTTTGACTGCGGTCATTACGCCCCAGGAATTTCTGTCAGGGGAATATCCGCTGGCATCAGGATCGCCATTCCATTTTTTGAATTCAGGATCACCATTGTCCGCACCAGACCAGGAGCCTGGCTCTACATGAATGATGTCTTCTTCGTCAGGAGGGAACTGTGCCAGATAGTCTTCCACCGTGGTCGCGACAAAACGATCCGAATTTTTCTTGACCCATTCTACAAAGCTACTAAAATTACTATGGTAATAGCTTTCGGTTCCCCCGCCGTAATTGTCCCCATCATGATGGAGTACCAGCAGAATAGGATGTTTGGGATCTGTGTTGTATTGTTCGAGCTGGCTCATGACCGCTTCGTAATTGAGTGCGCCAAATCCACCTCGACCGTCTTCATTTCCCATATATCTTTCGGTAGGAACAGCGACCATCTTGGCCTCTTTGCCTTCAGGCGTAACTAAAGTAGTGCCTGTTTTAGGATCGATCATACGAACATAGTGAGGACGACATCCCCAGGCAGATACCTTGGAAGGTGCCCATAAGCCATTCAACTGCACCCAGGGTTCTGTCATGCTATTGACCTGGTCTGCTCCGTTGGGAGGAAAAAGGTTTTCGCCCTTCACCCAGGGGTAGCCTTTCGCTGCTCTGTGAAAATGAATATTATCCACAAATACCCAATCAAGTCCTTCATCTACAAGCGCGGGAATCATCCATTCTGCAAATGCATTTTCTGGTGGAAAAATTCCCTTGGAATAAGGCACGTCTTGTCCAAAAGTCTTGAGGAGGATGTCTCGATGGAGGGCGATTTGTTTGCGAATATCCTTATAGTCGCAAAGGGCCATCAAAGGATGGTGGTATCCGAAAGCGACCATGTCCAGACGTGGATTCCCCAACGCTGTTTTCATCTGCCTGCCTTGTCCATAAAAACGACTCCACCCAGAAAATCCAATGCCAGCCTGTTCCAGATTGTTCAGATTTTCTATGAGAGAACCAGAAAAACTGACCTGTGCTCCTCCATGAGGAAGCCCATTCTCCGCCATGTTCTTGACTGCATTGAAAGGCCAGCTAGTATAAGCCCCGCTTCTTGTAAACATGATGTCCAGCAAATCATAGCTATACACATGGCGGTTATTGGTTTTGACGATATTTTCGTATGGCCAATAGATGGGCTGATGCATATGCCAGTGGAAGGAAATATAAATAGGGACTTTTCTAGCTATACTTTGATTTTCAGCAGGTAATAAAGTACAAAAAGCAAAAACAAAAAGGAAGATTACTAAAAACACACTTTTCTTCATAATTTTCTCCATCAAGATAAAAAAAGAAACGACTATGCATTTCCTAACACGGATAAACCGTAATCAAAAAGAAAAAAATTTACCGCAGAGGCGCA
>CALKWO010000094.1 GCA_938003875.1 uncultured bacterium | reverse complement strand
CTGCGCCTCTGCGGTAAATTTTTTTCTTTTTGATTACGGTTTATCCGTGTTAGGCATCTTAGAATGCCCGCGTAACTCCTATTAATTTTTCTCAGGGAAAGAATATTTCAAGACAGGTTGTCTTGCAGCCTGGACTTCATCCAGACGGCTTACAGGTGTGTAGAAAGGAGCTTCCTGTAATTTCCAGGGTTCTTCCTTGCTTTCCTGTGCTATATCTTTCATTGCCTGAATAAAAGCATCCAGGGTTTCTTTATTTTCTGTTTCTGTTGGCTCAATCATCAAGGCTTCTGGGACAATCAGGGGGAAATAGATCGTAGGTGCATGGTATCCCATATCCAGAAGTCTTTTGGCAATATCCAGAGCGCGGACTTTATTTTCTTCTTTTTGCATGGTTGCAGAGAGTACGCATTCGTGCATACAGACACGATCTACCGCGACTTTGTAGAAGGGTTTAAGCTGGCTCAAGATATAGTTTGCACTGAGCACAGCCATCTTTCCTACCTGCCCTAAGCCTTCTTTACCCATTTTGCGAATGTAGGTATAGGCTCTCAGGAGTATGCCTGTGCTTCCCAGGAAGCTGCGGGTTTTCCCAATGCTGTTGGTGGTTTCTTGTAAGAAATAATGGCCATCCTGAGTTTTGGCAACCAATGGCCCAGGCAAAAAGGGACTCAGTTTTTCTGCTACGGCAATAGGCCCTGCTCCAGGCCCGCCTCCACCATGAGGTGTAGAGAATGTCTTGTGCATATTGTAGTGCATTACATCTATTCCAAAGGAGCCTGGTTTGGCTACGCCCAGAAGAGCGTTCATATTGGCTCCATCCATATAGACCAACGCACCAGCATCATGGACTTTACGAGTGATTTCCTGAATTTTAGATTCAAACAAACCCAGTGTATTGGGATTTGTAATCATCAGGGCTGCTACTCTGTCCGAAAGGTTCGCTTCCAGATCGGATATTTCCAGATAGCCTTTGCTGCAAGACTTGAGTGTCTTTACCTGGTAGCCACAAATGGTACAACTAGCAGGGTTAGTACCATGAGCAGAATCTGGGATCAATACTATATCAGGATTACGGCCTTGCGACTGATGGTATGCCTTGATTACCATGAGACTGGTAAGCTCACCATGAGCACCAGCAGAAGGCATAAGGCTGACACTATGCAAGCCAGCGATCTCTTTGAGATATTCTTGCAAAGAATAGAAGACTTCCAGCATGCCCTGAACCGTGTTTTCGCTCTGGTAAGGATGCAGTTTGCAGAAACCAGGGAAAGAAGCCACGTATTCATTCACTTTAGGATTGTACTTCATGGTACAGGAGCCTAAAGGATAGAAGGATGTATCAACGCCAATATTCCTTCTGGAAAGATTGGTGAAATGCCTTACAACAGCAAGAGTGTCCACTTCAGGCAATCGGGCTTTCTTGCTGCGTAAAAAAGAAGAGGGAATCAAATCTTCTATTTTTTTCTCAGGAACATCCAGAGGAGGCAATTCATAAGCTCTCCTGCCCTCTTTCGATAGTTCATAGATTAAAGGGACTTTGATCTGAACTTCTTCGTCTATTATCTTTTTTTCATCGTTACTCATAAAAATTGGGCGGTATGTGAGTTACACCCGCTACCTCCATAGTAAACTTTTTATACTTCTTTTAAAGCAGCCACTAAATTCAGGATTTCCTGATGAGTCTTGCATTCTGTCACGGCGACAAGGATTTCTTTATTTCTTTCATGCCACCATCTTTCCAGTGCTACTCCAGCATAGATTCCCTTTTGGGTCAGTTTGTCCAGAATCTCTGCTGCATTTTTAGGGCAGGTTATGACAAATTCATTGAAGAAAGGCCCTGAGTAGGTGAGGGAATAGCCTGGAATCTGAGCAATAGCATTTGCCAGATAATGGGCTTTCTGGCTGCATTGATAGGACACTTCATAGAATCCTTCTTTGCCCAGGCAGGTAAGATACATCAAGCCTCTCAACGCCATCAATGCCTGGTTAGAGCATATATTGGACGTGGCTTTTTCCCTGCGGATATGCTGCTCTCTGGTCTGGATGGTAAGGACAAAACCTCTTTCGCCTCTTCCATCTACGGTCTGGCCAGCAATTCTTCCTGGCATTTCTCGCAGAAATTCTTGCTTTGCGGCAATGAATCCAAAATAAGGGCCACCATAGGATAGAGGAATACCCAGAGGCTGGCCTTCTCCTACTGCAATATCAGCATCATAGCTTCCAGGAGGTGTCAGGATTCCCAAAGACATAGGATTTACCTGAACTATGCTTAAAGCTCCGCATTTATGAGCAAGTGCTGTGATAGAGGCAGCATCATCCAGCAAGCCAAAAAAATTGGGGAAAGCAATAACAACTCCAGCAACGCTTTCTGTGAGAAGAGAAGGCAGAGCCTCCATATCTATCAGCCCATTTTTCACGGGGATTTCCACAATCTTGATATCCAGGTTTTTCATATAGGTGGATACAACCTGGCGATATTCAGGATGCAGATTGCCAGGAAGTAAAAATACATTGCGTTTTCTTCTATGATGAGAATAAGAGATCAGGAGAGCTTCAGCCAGTGCTGTCGCTCCATCATAAAGGGAGGCATTGGATATATCAAGCTGCATGATCTCTGCTATAGCTGTCTGATATTCGAAAATGGCTTGCAGATTCCCCTGGCTTACTTCGGGCTGATAAGGGGTATAGGATGTGCTGAACTCTCCACGAGAAGAAAGCATATCCACCAAAACAGGAATAAAATGTTCATAGACTCCTGCACCCAAAAAAGAATTGTTTCGATCCAGGCCCAGGTTTTTGTCGGCCAGTTTCTGCATGAATCGGATCAATTCAGGCTCAGAAAGACAGGAAGGAAGCGCATATTCTCCCTTTATCCTGACTTCCTGGGGTATTTCTTCAAAAAGCTCTTCTATAGAGTTTTTTCCGATAGCAGCAAGCATTTCTTTAATATCTTGCTGAGTATGAGGAAGATACGACATGTTAGATCCTTAAAAATTAATGATGCTCGCTGGCTACATGCTCTTCGTATTTTTTTACATCCATGAGACTGTTTGCCTCAGAAGCATCTGCCAATTCAATTTCTACCATCCAACCTGTTTCATAGGGATCTTTCATTAAGTCTTCCAGCATATCAGGAAGATCTTTATGAACGGCTACTATTTTACCAGAAACAGGGGAAAATATCTGGCTTGTGGTTTTTACTGATTCGACATCACCGACAGCCTGTCCTTGCTGTACTTTTTCGCCTTCTTCTACAAGAAATTGCAAGAAAGTAAGATCGGTAAGGGACTCGATTGCAAAAGCAGTGATTCCTAATTTAGCTTTGTTACCGTTGACTTTAATCCACTCATGGCTCTTTGTGTACTTTAATGCGGAAGGATACATTGGAACTCCTTTAAAATAAAATATATACAGCACATTCCTTGATAAGTTAGTTTTTCTTTTCTATACATTCGCAAGGAACGTGACCACATTTATAACAACATTTCTGGTATTTTTGAACTGCCTCTTCCAGGCTGATGCCAGAAAGATTGGCTAAGGTGACAAGCCATGCAAAGCAATCCGCAAATTCTTCCGATAGCTCTTCTGGCTTGTTTCTATGCAAAGCCCTGGCAAGTTCTCCGACTTCTTCTATAAACCAGACAAAGGTTTTATCCAAACCTCGTTTTCTGTCTTTTTCACCATAAATCTGTTCAATCCATTTTTGAAACTCTGAAATTTTCATTGTAAACTTTCTTCTAAAAGAATCAAGAAATTTTTGCCGTTCTCTTGTTTACGAAATTTTTTTTCACGATAGTACCTGCCATCCTATCATACCAGTCTGCTTTCTTGTCCAGAAAATAGAGAAAAGGCATTATAGGGAACAAGGTATAAAAAAGAATGATGCGCCATAGGACAATCCCTAAATCCCTTTTTTGTCCACTTTTTCTGACGATTTCCAAACCTAGAAGTTTTTTCCCAACAGTTGTCCCTGTAGATCCTTCTAAGAGGAAAAAATACATACCCCAAAAAATCATGCTATCCCAAAAAGAAATTTTGGCAAGAATAAATATAGATGCCAGCAAAATACCATCTATAAAAATTGCTATTATCTTTTCCTGGAGAGAAGCATGGGTAATGGCAGAATAGAAGCAATAGATTTCCTTCTGCCCTTTATGCAAATCATCCAGCATCGCAAGAGCATGAGGATAGCGATTGTCTCCTTGTGATGTGCTATTTTCTTGTAGCCTTTTTAAAAGAGAAACAAAAGGCAAATCCCTCTTTTTATTTGTTCTAATAAAAGGAATCATTCTTTCCTGGAGCATTCTGCCTAGAGAATCAATATCATCTGACATACTTGCCTGTGGATTCCATCCCCAATCGCTTATATACAGCATACAGGGCGATTGAAAAAGAATGTTCTCTGCTTTTATTCTTCCATGGACAATTCCCTGGGAATGGAGGGATACAAGAGTAAGCAATATCATGCGAGTTATCTCTACCATCTTCTGAACGCTCTGTTTGTGTATAATAAAATTCTGCAAGTTTCCCAGATTCATCCAGGGCATGATATAATAAGGGGGAAAAGAATCTAAATCTAATTTTATGATTTTCATGAGATAAGGATGGCAGGGACTCACTATCTTTTCTCTTTGCAGCTTAAGAAACATCTCATCATAAAAAAGGATTTTGATAGCAAGATTCTGGCCTGATTTTGGGTCTCGCACTTTCCATAGCACAGAAGAATGATTTTGGGAGATTCTCTCTTCTAAAACATATCCCTGGAATTCTTGTATATTCTGTCTGAGTTGCTCCAAAAGAATTTCCTTAGAAAACGTTAGTAATTTCCTGTGTATCAGGGCTGCAATTCAGAAAAAAGATCGTTTCGTCCTTTTCTGAAACTCGTCGGAAGGCCAGAATATTTTCGTTCCCTGTCTCGAAAAATTCTATAGAGGCATTTGCAAAACAATGGAATTCAGGATGCTTTTTTCGCAAGGCTATTAAATTTTTGTAAAAATTCAGGAGCGATTTTTCTTCTTCCCATTGCCCTTCTACAGAGGAAGACTTTTTGTTTTGAGCATCCCAGAATTTTTTCCACCAGGGTTGGTGATTCTTTCTCCAGGGGAACCATGCAGCCTCTTCGACCCAGACTGACTTTCCTGAAGTAAATCCAGCGTATTCTGTTGTATCCCACTGCATAGGAGCTCGTTTGAAAATATCATCGCCTTTTTCCTTTTGGGTCATCCCTATCTCTTCTCCATAGTATAAATAAGGTACGCCTTCAGCCGTCAGAAGAAGCAATGCAGCTAGCTTCATCTTGTTTAGGTCACTTTCCAGCTCCCATCCGACTCTGTTTTGGTCGTGGTTTCTTAAGAAAGGAGCATAAAAATTTTTGGGAGCATCCTGCAATATTTTTTCTTTTTCACTTTTGATGAATGCAGGGAGCAGTGCTTTGATCTCTGATGATTTCAATGTCTTTACAATAGTATCGCCAAACGGAAAATCAAAACACAAGTCCATCGTATCTTTATATTTTGCTATGGTTTTTCTATCTGACCAGGCTTCTCCTATCAGCAAGGCTTCTGGAGAAATGGTCTTTATATACTTTTTGAAATCGCACAGAAAGGCTACAGAAGAATCTGTATCGGATTGAAGGGGATATGGCCCTTCTTCTATAAGGTAGCGAATAGCATCGAAGCGAAATCCATGGATTCCTTTATCCAGCCAGAATTTTGCCATCTTTTTGAGTTCAGTTACAACAGAGGAATGAAGAAGATTCAGATCAGGCTGTGTCTTACTGAAAGCAGCATAATAGTATGCCTGTCTCGTATTATTCCATATCCATACTGTTTTTGGCTGATTGTAACCCCAATCTGGATGATCTGGAGAGGCCCAGGGTTTGCCCCAGGTACCTTGGGGAATTTCCTTTTTCCATATAAAATAGTCTTTGTATTCATTATCGTTGGATGGATCGCTATCTCCATTTTCAGAAGCGCAAGACTTCTGAAACCATTCATGTTGTATAGAAATATGGTTCAAGACAAGATCCAGGATGACCTTGATATTATGCTTCTTTGCTTCGCTCAAAAAATTTTCAAAATCTTGCATCGTACCATAATCGGACTCAATCGTATAAAAATCCTGATAGTCATAACCGTGATAGGAGGGTGCTTCGAACATAGGAGTCAGCCATATCGCTGTAATGCCAAGTCTGGACAAATAGTCCAGCCTTGAGGTTATGCCTCGAAAATCCCCATTCCCATCTCCATTCGTATCTTGAAAACTTCTGGGAAATATTTGATAGAATATAGCCCCTTCCCACCAGGAGCTTTGGGAAATTTGTTTTGCTATACTACTTTCTTTTCTTTCTATATGATAGGAAAAAGGCTGTAGCACAATTTTCCTTTCTGAAGGGAGTATACTTTTGCATAATACTAGAAAAGTGAGGAGAAAAACGAAAAATATTGTATTGTTTTTGATCATGGCAATTCATCCTATATTATATTGTTGAGGATTCAAATAGGCGTAACCGCTAATCCGCTCAAATATTCATTAAGGAATCAGAATAAATTACCAGGGGCGTTGCCCCAACGCTGTTAAGTTAAGGCTAAGACTATGCTACTTATAAACCTAGACATCATACGCATTAAGCAATAATGACTTACATAGCAATGATTTGTAGCCGCAGGGTT
>CALKWO010000093.1 GCA_938003875.1 uncultured bacterium | reverse complement strand
CTTGAAAAATTAGCAGCTAACGTATAGGACAAAAACTTTTGAACAATTACCTAACTACAGAAGAATTCTTTTGTTCTGACATTTCAGGCTTCTTAAAATATAGTGATTGGGCATTCCAAAATTATAATAATAAGGGACAAAAATTAAATAAGTTCCACATTTCCTCCCGCAGACTCAAGCAGATGCTATTAACATAGCACTGCTTAGCCTGCACAGGCTTTTCTTCTTGTATACTGATTGTATTATAGAAGTTGAAGTTTATAAAATAATATTTACAGAGATAAAAATCTCATAAATAACTGTTGTATATTGAATTAAAAATGAGGAAGTTATTTAATTCTCATTGTTAAATTTGTCCTGTATAAATTTCATGCTATAAACTAAATTGATAGTATCATTCATTCATTCTTAATCTTAAATATAAAACAGAATTTTAAAAGTGTCAAGCAAGAAAATAAATAAAAAAAATTTAAATCTGCTCTGGCAAGACGCAGGGATTGCGCTGGTGTTTGGCTTTTGAGAAAACACGGCTTTTTCGGCGCAACCCTGCGGCTACAATCTATTGCATTGCAATATGTTAAAGCTTAAAACGTATGGTTTCTACATTATGATTACTTTGCAACAAGAGCTTTATCGAGGAATTGTTTACAGAGTTCTATATCGCTTTTGTGTATGTATATTTCTCCCAGGGATGTGATACCCCTTATGATTCCATCATAGAAAAAATAAGAAAGGAGCTGCTGGCCTGCTTCCTCTCGATTTTTCATCGAGATAGATTGGGCGGGACAAGGTGCAGGAATAGGTATTTTTTTGTCCTGAAGGGATTTCATAAAATTGGCAATCCTGGATAGCCTTAGCAATGTGATAGATTGCAGCCTGCTTGTTGTGTCGGAAATAGGAAGGGCACTGCTGCGTAACAGCGAATTTTTTTGGGGAAGTAAATTTCTATCCTGGCAAAGTTGATAGTCCAGGCTATCAGGAGAAGGATAATAAACAGAAACGCCAATCAATACTTTTTTTTGGGCAAGATAGATAAGATCCTGGAGAGATTCCTCAGGATTTTGCCCTGGTGCACCTACAATGATATAGGCAACAACACTCAAGCCCAAACGGTTCGCCCATAGAACTATATTTTTAAAAGAAGCCTGGACATTGGCTCTACGAAATTTTTTTAGATGTAGTGGGGAAATGCTGACAAGAGACAGGTTCAGAGCCTTGAAGCCCGCTTCTTTCATTTCATAGAGGATTTCTTCATCCAGGGTGGGCGGGTAAAGACCATTCATCGCCCTCAGCTCAAGACGCCCAGGAAAGCGTTTTTTGATTTCTCTTAAAAGAGATAGAAAAAAAGAACGATCAAAAGATATATTCTCATCTTCAAAATCGAGAAAGAGTACAGGATGAGAAGAAAGGGCAGCTTCGATTTCCTCCAGGACATGAGAAAGAGTTCTGCGCCGATAGGAAACACAGGAATTTGCCCCTAAGGAACAATAGCTGCATTGTAAAGGACAGCCACGGCTTGCAACGACAACCGCACTTGCATTTTTACCACGACAATAGAAATCATTTTGTATTAAATGCAAGGACGGAAGGGAAAGATCATCAAGCCTTTTTACGATGCCAGGTTCTGAAATACAAAGAGATCCATCCCTTTTTCTATAGACAAGTCCAGGAATATTGTCAAGGCTGTCTTTATTTTGTAATGCTTTTGCCAGAAGAGGCAAAGAGATTTCTCCCTCTCCCCTAAGACAAAAGTCTATGGCTTTTTCCTCCATGACCTTTTCTGGCAGAGCCGTAGGATGGTGTCCCCCCATCACGATATAGGCATCAGGAAGACTTTGCCTTACGACCCTGGCTGTTTCTATGGCTTGCTCACTATAGGCAGTGAACAAAGACGAAATCCCTACTAAAAAGGCACCTGATTTTTTAGCTTCCAGGGCAATTTCTTCATAGCTATAACCATAATGTTTATATTGGTGGAACAAACCAAAAGGGGAACGATCTTCCTTTCCATAGTATTCTTTCAAATAATTCATTTCAGAAGGGAAGGGGATACTTCTGGAACGAGAGCAGGCCATCGAGTCCAGTATCTTAACGGAGAAACCTTGTTTTTCCAGCGAGCTGGCAATGCTTGCCAGGCCATAGGGAATTGTCCGTTTAGAAGTAAGATAAAAATCCTGGATAGGAGGTTGAAGTAGAAGAATAGATGTCATAGGAATCTTTGTGATTGTGAATGTGGAGCAAAATTTAGCGTAGAGCAGATATCTTTTTTTGTCATTACAACACTACGATAAATTTTGCTTATTTTTTGACTAGTTTTTTCGGTAGAAACGAGAAATGCAAAATAATATACTGGCTAAACCCAGAAACAAACATGTAGATGGCTCAGGAACTGTATAGGCTTGAAGTTGATATGTATAGGTGCTTCCTGCCACTCCTAGTGCCTGATTGACATCGGTAACTATGGTCAACGTAGCATAGCGCATTGTCACTAGATGATCGGGATTGGTCACTGTAAGGCCTAGATCGAAAGATCCATTTTTAGACAGTACCATTCCTGGAGTAAAATTTGTTAAAGAAAAATAAGATGCATCAACACCAGATATCGTTGCGCTGATCAGAGTAAGATTTGTCAGATTTCCAAGATCAGCATCAGGTGTTGTATTTTGTAAAGTAAGCGTTCTTGATATTGTCTGATCCTTGTCTATAGTTCCAAAGTCTATGGTGGTGCTAGGTGCTACAGAACTGCTATAAACAGGGCTTACACCTGTACCCGTGAGCGTGCGTGTGGCATTTCCACCATCGCTTGTAATATTCACATTCGTAGAATCAGCACCGCGTGCTGAAGGAGTATAGGTAAAAGTTCTGCTTGAGCTGGCATTTTGCGCCAGATTGAAGCTCTGTGTCCCTGAGGTTGGAGAAAATTCACTTCCTGATGCTGCACCAATCGTACCATTTAAGCTAGAGCCAGAAGCACCAGTGTTTGTAGCCGTCACGCTTGCTGTTGAACTGGTTCCTACACGAACGTTTCCAAAATTTGTGCTGCTTGCAGACAGAACAGGAGGCAATGTGCCAACTGTCACGCCACTAAGAAAAGTGCGCTGCACGCTGCCGTTTCCCCAGTCTGTAAGGCGTATTTTTACCAGGGTGTCTTCAGCGAAGGATGTAGGAAGCACGATTTTTTGTTTATCGAGGCGATAGTTGCTGCCTGTCCATACTACAGTTGTGGTTGTACCATTGATAGAGTTTGTGTAAGATCCATTCAGATAGTCTCGGATATCGGAATTTCCATACAAACTTTTTGTATAGGTAGCACCACTTGCCCCGTAAAATGTAAGAGAAGCCAGGTTTGTATTTGCCTGCCCCCACCAGTTGTTGATCAAAGTATGAACTTCTGTTACAGCGTATTTGTTTACAGCAATATCCAGATAAACAGTTCCTGCCCCTCCACCCGCAGCAGTATGGCTATTCCATGCGTATGGAGTTGATCCCAGGCTAAAAGGAACTCCGCCATAAGTAACATTTCCAGTAGGGATACCAGAATAGCCATTAATACAACTTTGCAAAGTAATATTGGTGGAAAAAGAAATATTCGTATAAACAGGAGCTGCCTGGATACTACACAAATATAAGAGCAAGCATAGAAAAATCAAAAAAAATTTATATTTCATATCGTCTCTCCTGATAAGAGTTTTCGTTACGGACTACGAATCCGTAACGAATGATTCATAAGCCCTATAGAGGCAAAATCTATTTCCCAATCTCAGAAGAAGATTTAATGACTTTGCCTACAAGACCATATTCTTTCGCTTCCTGGGCACTCAGCCAAAAATCTCTATCTGCATCTGTATTGATTTTCTCAATGGTTTTATTGGTTTCCTGGGCGACAATGCCATTATACCTTTCTTTGAGTTTGATAATTTCATTAGCACTGATTTCTATATCAGAAGCTGTACCCATAAGCGAGGTAGATGGCTGATGCAAAAGAAATCTTGAGTTGACTAAAGCATAGCGATTCTTTTTTTCCGCAGCCAGATAGATCAGCACAGCAGCACTTGCACAAATACCAGTACAAATCGTGCGTACAGGAGATGTTACAAATCGTAGTATGTCGTATATAGCGAAACCAGAATCGGCAGATCCGCCAGGAGAATTTACATAAACGGTTATAGGCGCATTCGGATCGTGTTCTTGCATAAGAATACATTGAGTCGCAACACTTCTTGCCAGGCGATCCGTAATGGCTTCTGAAATCATAATCACCCTTGCCTGTAAAAGCCTTTTGACAAAACTTTTTTCTTCTCTTTCATTTTCTTGGGTGACATTTTCATCATTTTCCAGCATTCCAAATCCTTTCTTGTGAACATGCTTTTAAAAAGCTTGACGATCTTAGAAATCGTCTATAAAAAAATTTCATCTGTCATTCTATGAATGGCATTGATAACCAATACACGAACTAATTCTTGATCATTTTCTTTATCAATGCTATGTATATCGAAATACAATTCTTTCATGATTTTTTTTATATCTTTTTTGAAATTTTCTATATCTTCTGAAACTTTTGGATACATTTTTTTTGCTTGTTCTATTTCCTCTGCATGAGCAAGAACAATGCGTTCTGTTTTGCCATCTTCCATCATGGAGCAACCTTTCCTAAATTTCTGATTTAGTTATGAGAATTAAATAACTTCCCCATTTTTAATTCAATATACAATCTTCTATAACACAATCAGCATACACGAAGAAAAGCCTGTGCAGACTAAGCAGTGCTATGTTAATAGCATCTGCTTGAGTTTGCGGGAGGAAATCTGGAACTTATTTAATTCTTATTCCTTATCTTCTTCCTGGTTTTGATTCTTCAATTCTTTTTTACGTTCTAAGAAGCTGCCAAAAGACAGCGAAGGTGGATTATTTTCCTTGGAAACACGAAGAGATTCCTTTTGCCCTGGTGAGGAAGATGCGCCTGTATTGCTCAGACTTCCCTGGAAAAGAGGCATAGAAAATTTATCAGACTTTTGCCCTTGTAAAGGAGAGGGCAAAATGCCTGGTATTTTGGGCTTAGGAGAATCCGAGAAACTTCGGCTAAAAGAGATTTCTCTTCTTTCTTCTAATTTGCTTAAACGATCTTTAAAAAGATTTTCCCTTGCATCTCCCATAGCAGGATGTTTTTGCTCTTGTTGCCTGGGGAAAAATGCCTTTTTTTCTTCAGCAACATTGGCTGCACCTGGCTCTGGAGAATTTTTTTTCTCTTCTATCCTGGCAAAAGACGATGTACCTCCCCTTTCGCCTGGAAGATTTTTTTTCTCTTCTATCCTGCTAAAAGACGATGTTCCCACCCTCTCGTTTTGTGCTGGAGGATTTTTTTTATCCTCTATCCTGGCAAAAGACGATGTGCCTTCTCTTTTCTTGACAAAAGAAGAAGTCTCTCCTGAAATTTTATTGGATGTAGTTCCTGATAGCCTGCTAGTAGAACCCGTAGTGTCCATCGTTTTTTTCTCAACATGAGCAAAGGAGAGGCGATGTGAGGTAACAGATGGATCAACTAAAACCTCTTTGGGAGTAGTGATGACTACAGGCTTTGTCTCTACAACTTGTTCAGGCTTTTCTTCTTTTTTCCATTTGCCTGTAATAGAAAAACGAGTTCTTCTCTGGGTCATTTCGACATCGGATTTTTTCTTTGGAGGCACAAAGCTTACTGTTTCTGAGACTTTATCTTTAGGAATAGAAGGTGCAATCCGATGGCTTTCTTTTTCCGTCATACCTCTAGGCTTAGATTTTATATTTTCTTCTACCTTAGCCATCGTCAGGTTGGCTATCATTTTTAAGCATTGAAAAACACCATCTCCCTTAGGAGCAATAGCAGGACAATTGGGAGCTTTAAGCTTAAAATTGAGGTCTGCATCCATTACTTCAATGGGCATAATATTAGGCAAATCTCTTTTATTATATTGAAGAATCAGAGGAATCTCTTCAATGTTTAATCCATGTTCCAAAAGATTTTCTTTTAGATTTTCCAAGGATTCAAGATTGGCACTTTTTTGTTTTTCCTGGCTATCTGCTACAAAAACTACACCGTCCACGCATCGTAGTACGATTTTTCTGGTGGAATTGTAATAAACCTGGCCTGGAACTGTAAAAAGACGCATACGCACTGTCAACCCGCTGATTTTACCTAATTCCAGAGGCATGTAATCAAAATATAAAGTTCTATCCAAATCTGTAGCTAATGCAGTTAATTTCCCCCGATTTGCTTCGGGGGCCTTTTGATGAATGACTTCCAGATTGGTAGTTTTTCCAGAAAGCCCTGGCCCGTAATAAACAATTTTTACATTGCATTCACGGGAAGCAAAATTAATTTCCATATTTTTTACCTGCCTTTCAAAATACAACTATCAAGCCATATTTTGATTTTATCTACAATCTAATTCTTAACCTATAAGGTGCGTATGTTTTTTCACTGCTTATCATTTGTCTATAAATATACCATGATAACCAACTTTAATCAAAGCATTTTCAGAAAAAAATTTTATAAACGGATAATTTCTTGTCCATAGTGCCTGTAAAATGATTTTAAAGTGTTGGTATATTCCAATACAATCATTTTATAAAAGGAAAAAATATGCAAAATCTCCTTATTAAAGAACTACCTGATATGGAAAGGCCAAGAGAAAAGGCAATGCAATATGGACTCGAAAGCCTCTCGGATAGTGAACTTCTATCTATTTTGATTGGAAATGGTACCAGAGGATGCAGTGCGCTAACTCTAGCCAATATGTTGCTAAACCAGTTTGGCGATTTAAGAAAATTGTCAACTCAGTCTCTGACAGAAATCAAAAACATCAAAGGTATTGGAACCATAAAAGCCATTGAAATCAAAGCTTGCCTGGAAATAGCACGTCGATTCCATCAGATCATTTTGAGACCAGGAGAAATACTCAATGGGAGCCAACAAGTCTTTTCCTATTACCATGAAAAGCTCCGAGACCAGAAAAAAGAAAAATTTTTTACTATCCTGTTGGATTGCAAGCACAGAATTATCCGAGAAGAGCTTGTTTCCATTGGCAGCCTGAACCTATCTATCGTACATCCCAGAGAAGTGTTTGCACCTGCCATCAAAGAATCAGCAGAAAGCATTTTGCTCGTGCATAACCACCCTAGTGGCAATCCCACGCCTAGTCAGGAAGACATTCATATTACACGAAGGCTGGTAGAAGTAGGCAGACTCGTAGGAATTGAAGTCCTGGATCATATCATCATTGGAAATGGTTGTTATGTAAGCTTCCTGGAACAAAAACTTTTGTCTTAAGAAATTTCTTGTAAAAAAATTGTAAAACTGTATTGGGCGTAACTGGTATTGCGCTCAAGTTGAGTAAAACAAAAAAATTGTAAAACACAAAATATTTGACTTCTCTTTGTTCTTTGTTAGAATATTTTTTATGCTTTAAGTTACATTAAATTATCTTGGATAATAAGGGGAAACCATGACCGAAGAAAATAGACGACCTCACTTTTGGGTATCTATGATTCCTGTCGTTGTGCTGCTAGCTCTTTTGATATGCAATATCAAAGTGTTCAAGGACGATACAATTTCTGGCTCTAACCAACTAGCTTTGCTTTTTTCTGCATTCATAGCTGTTGCATTAGGAGTTTTTGTCTATAAAAAAAACTACGTAGTAATAGAACAGCAGATAATCCGATCTATCACTATGTCTTTACAGGCATGCCTGATTTTATTTATTGTAGGTGCAATCATAGGCGTCTGGATACTCAGTGGCGTTGTTCCTGCTATGATCTATTATGGGTTAAAGATTCTGAACCCTACCATTTTTTTGCCTGCGGCTTGTTTCATCTGCATGATTGTATCCAGTGCCACAGGAAGTAGCTGGTCTACCTCTGGTACAGTAGGAATCGCTTTGATGGGAATTGGAAAAACCCTGGGGATACCCGATGGAATGACGGCTGGTGCCATTCTTTCTGGTGCTTACTTTGGCGATAAGATGTCTCCTCTTTCCGATACAACCAATCTCGCTCCTGCTATGGCGGGAACCGATGTGTTTACTCATGTCAGACACATGATGTATACTACTATTCCTTCCATTTTACTTGCTTTGGTAGGATTTTCTATACTTGGCATCTTTTCTTCTAATACTGGGCAAATAGGGACAAATGTAGCGGAGTTTTTATCCGTAATGGAAAAAACATTTTCTATAAACATCTGGCTTTTTATTGTCCCCATTGTGGTCATTGCCCTTGTCTTGAAGAAAATGCCTGCTGTTCCAGCTTTGTTGATTGGTTTTTTTCTAGGCGTTGTTTTTGCTTTGCTTTTTCAAAAAGATCTTCTCATAAAGATAGTAGGCTCTGAATGCACAATTGCTTCTGTATATGAACAAATCATGAGAGTCGCTTACAACGGATTCAAAATCGATTCAGGAAACGCTATTGTGAATGATCTTTTCAACCGTGGCGGTATGTCCAGTATGCTCAAAACAGTATGGCTGATTTTTATGGCCATGACCTTTGGGGGAGCTATGGAAGGGACAGGAATGCTCCAGGTCATCGCAGAAAAAATTCTAGGACTGGTAAGAGGTGCAGGAAGCCTGATAGGTGCTACGCTGGCAAGCTGTCTTACCATGAATATGATTGCATGCGATCAATATATTGCGATTGTTCTTCCTGGCAGGATGTTTAAAACAGCTTACGATCACTATAAACTACATCCAAAAAATCTTTCTCGTGCTTTGGAAGATTCTGGGACAATCACTTCTGTGCTGATACCCTGGAATTCCTGTGGAGCATATCACAGTGGGGTGTTAGGAGTTTCCACTCTGACATACCTTCCTTTTTGCTTTTTTAATATCATTAATCCTTTAATAGCAGCATTTTATGCAGGCTTTGGAATTAGTATTGAACGTATACAAAACGAAACAGAAAAAACAGTAGAGTAAAACGCATAAGGAGTTTTTTATGGAATCACAAGTATTGCATTTGTCTTTTTTTTCACCCAATCTTCGTCAGGAGAAAAGATACTGTATCTATCTTCCTCCTAGCTATCACTACGAAAAAAACCGTCGCTATTCTTCTCTTTATCTTTTACCAGGTTTGATGGATTATGAAAGAACTTGGTGTGATAAAGGATTGGTAAATCATCACATGGATTCTCTCATCCAGGATGGAAAAATTGGGGAAATGATCGTCGTCATGCCCGACAAAGATCAGGCCGCTTTGGAATTTCACATGGCAAAACATTTTACAGGCTATCTGGCCTACGACCTGATTGGTCATATTGACCACGAATTCAGAACGATTCCCAACCGAAAACACCGCGGAATCGAAGGATTATCCCTGGGCGCAAGCTGGGCATTACGACTTGGACTCACTTTCCCTGAATTGTATTCTTCTGTAAGCTCTCTGAGCGGTGGATATAGTGAAGAAATGTATAGCAACATTCTGGAAAAGAAAGACTATATCAAAGCTCTGGGTATGAGATTCCGCATTGCAGCAGGAACAGACGAGCCAGAATTTATCCAGGAAAGTCGCCATTTCGCAGAATTTCTCAAAGGACTTGGATTCTACTGCGAATTTTCTCTGGACGAAGGCCCACACGAATGGACTCTCTGGAGCAAACAGGTATACAATTCTCTCCAATTCCACTACTATAGCTTCAATGGCTAAAGACTTCCCATAAAATATTTCTATCCCTTGAGCGTTATTCTACGATCGCTCAAGGTTTGATAAAATCCTCTTGAGCGAGGCATAACCAATGCTTTTAATAAGATGATACTAAAAGAAGCTTTTCGATTTCCTTTCCGATCTCTTCGGGCGTGGTTTGAGGTGCGTATCTTTCTACGACCTTTCCCTTTTTATCCACCAGAAATTTTGTGAAATTCCATTTGATGGCTTCTATTCCCAGAAGTCCGGGTTTCTCTGCCTTTAAATAGATATATAGAGGATGGGTTTTCGCTCCGTTTACTTCGATCTTTTCAAAGAGAGGGAAAGTGGTTTTATAGGTGAGAGTGCAGAAATTCTTGATTTCCTCACTGTTGCCTGGTTCCTGGTTTCCAAACTGATTGCAAGGGAAAGCCAGGATTTCCAATCCTTTATCTTTATGTTGCTTATAAAGTTTCTCTAATCCTTCATATTGGGGAGTGAACCCACATTTACTCGCTACATTGACAATAAGAAGCACCTTGCCTTTATAATCGGCCAGACTCTTCTCTGTTCCATCAATGACTTTTACTTTTACTTCGTATATGTTGATAGGCATTTGATTCTCCTTGTTTTTTAAATTGCTCAGTAGAATGATCATCCCTACAAATATTATAAATGCGATAGGAATAAAGATATATAGAAATTTTTTCATTCTTTTGCCTCCATTTTCGTTAAAGGATGCAATCATCATCCTTGTTTTTGTTCCTGACTTTGGCTATCCTTGTGCCACAACAATATTTTCTATGAAAAAATATTTTTTGCGTCTAATCCATGCAATATAGAATAAAACTGGCTCTAACAGAATCTGTGGTATTTATCGTCCACCAAAAAAATAAGACTGAATACCGCCTGCTGGAGCAGATGCTATTATCATAGCACTGCTCATCTGGCACAGGAAAAATTTGCTAAGAGCAGGCTTTGTTATTTAAGATATTTTATAAATAAGGCTGTGACCACAGAAAACGTTAGAATAGGAAAATCACAACAATAAATAAGTTATGTTTTTCATGATGAAACTTAGGGGCATGGTTATGAACTATTTGCTTTTTGTCACGCCATTTTTAGGACAGAGGCTGGCTAAAAAGCATGATTTGCATCTGGGGACGGTTTTGCAATACTCTTTCCCATGAGATTTAAGCCTCAGCCCAAATTTTTTCCATTCTGGCTGTGGGATCATCTCCATTAAATCCTTTTCGATTTTTCCAGGATAGGGTGATTCGCTAAAGCCTATGCGATAGGCAAGGCGTATAACATGGGTGTCAACAGGAATACCACATACCTTATTAAAAGCATTTTCCATAATGGCATTGGCGGTTTTTCTGCCAATTCCTGGTAAAAGACAGAGTTCCTCTATGGATTCTGGCACTTTTCCCTGGTGTTTTTCTAATAAGAGCCTGCAAGCTTCTTTTACATTCTTTGCTTTTTTGCCTGCAAAGGAAATCTTGGAGATATAGCCTTTCAGCTCGTCTTCTTCTGCCATAGCAAAGTCTTTTGCGCAAGGATATTTCTCAAAAAGAGCAGGAGTAACCTGATTTACCACAGTATCTCTGGTTTGGGAAGAAAGAATAGCGACTACCAGAAGCTCCAGAGGATTGGAAAATCGCAAATAGTATTCTACCTCGCCATACTTTTCTTTTAATAAAGCAACCATATCCAAAACGGTTTTGTTTTCTAATTTTTTGAATTCCATAGTATTATTTCCTTTACCATTCCCAACCTAACATCATACAATTTAGTCCGCTGCCAATGCCTAAAAAAGCCACACGATCCTGGGGTTTCAAAAATTCTCTCTCCTGAGCAATCGCTGCTGTAATGGGAAGAGAGACTGTGCCTATATTGCCTAAAAAAGGGTAGGTGATAAAGTCTTTTTCTGGTTCCATACGAATTGTTTTCAGAATGGTTTCTCTGTGGCTGGAGCCGACCTGGTGGCAGATGGTTTTGTCGACCATGGGTGAAGACCAGGCCAGAGAATCTAAAAATTTGCGCCAGGTTTTTTCCCCTAGCTTGACTCCATTTTCTAAAACAGCGACAGAATCGGTATACATTTGTTCTGTAAAGATCCCATTCCCTTTGGGCTGCATGCCCCACCTGCAAAGTTCGCAAAACTGAGGAGCAGAAAAAACAGTTCCACCCAAAAGCCTGGGCTTATGACGTGGAGAAAAGGATCCATCTGTCAGCAGACAGGCAATAGCCCCTGAACCGCCCGTGAAGGTGGCCAGAGATTTTATAAAAAGAGGCATCTCTGGTTGAGCCAGAAGGCGTTGTATGGTAATGTCATTGATTTCTCTGGCACTTTCGCAGGAAACCACAAGCCCTGCCTTGCTCTGGCCTAGTTCAATGCGATTGGCAATGTCCAGGATTCCATTCAATACGCCCAGGCAGGCATTGCTGATGTCATATACAAGGCTGTTTTCACTCAGACCTAAAGAAGAAGCGACAAAGGTCGCTGTCGCTGGCTCAAAGCCATCTCTGCATACTCCCGCATAGATAAGTGTGTCTATTTCTTTGGCTGGTACGCAAGCAGATTCTAAAAGCTTTTTGGTTGCAAGAACAGCCCCTTGAGAAACTCGAAATCCCTCAGGCCAGAATCGTCTTTCTGTAATACCAGTAAGTGCCTCTAGCTGTCCCTGAGGGATATGTAGTGTCTTATAAACAGGAGCAATTCTTTCTTCCAATTCTTCGGAGGTAACCACAATAGGTGGTAATTCATATTCTAAAGATTCCAGATATACACGGGAATATCGCATTCATTTTCCTTTCTGTCCATGGGATACAAGCTGTGATTTTTTTTTATTTCTGATCCATCAACTGCGTAATCAAAAAATAGAATTCTCTGGCATCGCGTTTGGCTTTTTCTTCATTGCTGGTAGAACCAGAATGTCCTCCCTGTGCATCTTCCATAAAATAGGCAGGGTAGCCCATTTTGCTGAGCCTGGCGTGCATTTTCCTGCTATGTCCAGGATGCGCATTGTAGTCATCTGTCCGTGTGGAAAGATATGTCAGAGGAATGGTTTGCCAGGATTTTATAGCGGGTACATTATGATATGGAGAGTATTTTGCGAGATAGCTGTAAGACTCTGCATCTTCGTCTGGATCGCAAAATTCTGCTGTGTAGGCAGAGCCAAAGGTTTCTCCTCCTAAAACCTTGAATCGAAGCATTTCAAATAGACCTACTTCTGCAATCATGGCATTGAAAAGCTCAGGGCGCATGCAAAAAGCAGAACCTACCAGATTTCCGCCATTGCTTACACCTTTGATTCCCAGATAATAAGGAGATGTGATTCCTTTCCTGATAATATCCTCTGCTACGGCTATAAAATCTTCATAGCTTTTATGGCGGCCTTTTTTTACGGCTGCATAGTGCCATTCGGGCCCAAATTCTCCGCCCCCTCTGGTATTTGCAGAAACATAGACACCACCTCTTTCCAGCCACAGTTTACCCAGGATTTCTCTATATAGAGGCACTTCTGTTGCTCCAAAACCACCATATCCATATAGTAGCGTAGGATTTTTGCTATTCAATCCCATGCTTTTGTGCGACACTACATAGTAGGGAACCAGTGTGCCATCCTTACTGGTTGCCGTGAATTGCTTTGCCTGAAACTGCTTGCCATCGAAAGTTTCAGGCATTGTCCTGAGTTTCTCTGCGCCTAGCCCATCTTCTTTTGTAAGATAGAGTGTCTGGGGTACCAGAAAGTCCTGATATATTACGAAAATACGTTCGTTGAATACGTTTTCAGAAAAGACTATATCTCCGCCACGTACTTTATATTTAGATACTTTGACGCTACCCAAAGCAGGTATGTCTTGTACTGCCTGCCATACGTGCCTTCTGCTTTCATCCCATTTTATCATCTTGCCATTAATATTGTCCAGTATATGCAAAAATAGATGGTTTTTACTGGCGATGGCACCTTCGTATTTTTGCTTTTCCTGAGGTTCCCAGAGCGGTTCGATTTTGGTTTTTAGCATATCCCATTCTTTATAGATCAAAGCATCCAGTAAGGGAATCGCCACGATAGAACCAGGCTTGATTTCAGGAAGATCGGGTTCCTGCTCTTGCAAAAGAAAAAGCAAAAGCCCATTGTAATCCCCCTGGTATCGGAAGCGAGTGGGAAGAGGAAGGTGCGATGTTTCATATTTTCTTGTAGTATCTACCAGAGCATACCTATCCTCGCTGCTGTTCAGACAGGAAACAACGAGGACAAAGACAATTTCGCCAGCATTGTGGCTGATAGGGTGGAACTCCAGATTTCGGATGGTCTTGGAGCCTGTGAAAAAAGTCTCTGCCTGGGAAAAAGGCGTGCCTCTTTGCCATTTTTTGAGAATGATCGGGAATTTGGTTTCGTCTGTGACCGAATCTGGGCCAAGATAGGTCAACACAAGAAGAGTGTCTTCATGAATCCATTTGACCCAGTCAAAAGCATCTATATTTTCCAGATAAAATCCCTGTTCTTCAGGTTTTACAAACTTCTTCGTTGTAAAATCAAATTCTCGTATTACATATTTGCTTGCACCATAGGGCATCATGGTAACAAGGCATCTTTGCTTTGTGCTGTATTCTGGAAGTATACTATATTCCCTGGGTATCCATATTTTGGACTCTTCCTGGTTTATCTTTCCTATATCCAGCAATTCTTCCCAGTTTTCTGCATTGGCGATATATTCCAATAATGGCATTCTTTTTAAAACGCCATAGGGGTGTCCTGCATCGCTTGCAAATAAATGAACATAGCCATTCTTAAGATCTATGCCGCTAAAGGAGCCAACTTGCGCATAGGTATCATAGATATTTTTTGCTTCTTGCTTCAGATCATCGTATAGTCCTCTGACTTCCTGAAGTTTTTCCAGCGTTTTGTTATTTTCCTGCTCTATCCAGTTTTCCACAACAGGATCGCCTTGCCTGGTTTCTAAAACAACAAAAGGATCCGAAGATGTTTTAGAGCTACTATCGTTATCACAGGAAAACAAAAAAATGCTTACAATAAAAACTAAAAAAATATAAAATTGCATATTTTTCCTATAAATAAACTGGTTCTAACAGAATCTGTGGTATGTATAGTCTATAAAATGATAGATGGCTGATTACCGCCTGCTGGAACAGATGCTATTATTATAGCACTGCTCATCTGGCACAGAAAAAATTTGCTAAGAGCAGGCTTTGTTATCTATAGGCATTTTATAAACAAGACTGTAACCCCAGAAAACGTTAGAACAGTCCCTATAAATAAAATTTTTAAAAATTATAAAAATTATCGGTGTTCCTCTGAGCTGTGCTTCAAAAATCAAGATTCGTTTTTGTTTTCCTGACGGTGTGTTTTTTTGGCTAAAGAATAGACCAGAGGAATGAAGATCAATGTAATTATGGTAGAGCTGGTAAGCCCACCAATGACGGTTCTTGCTAGAGGTGCTTGTGTTTCGCCTCCTTCTCCTATTCCCAGAGCCAGGGGTAGCAAACCCAGGATGGTCGTCATCGTTGTCATAAGAATAGGCCGTAATCTTCTTTTCCCTGCCTCTGCAATGGCTTCTGGCACGGACATCTTTTCTATATCATGCAGGCTATTGGTCTGGTCTACTAGAAGGATGGCATTATTGACGACGATCCCTCCCAGCATGATACAGCCAATAAAGGACTGGACATTGAATGTTGTGTCTGTGAGGAAAAGCAGAATCAAAACACCTATGGCAGATAAGGGAACGGAAAACATCACGATAAGAGGATCTATCAGCGATTCATACTGGCATGCCATAACCATATAAACCAAGATCAAGGCCAAAATAAAACCATACATCAATTCCCTGAAGGACTTTTGCTGCTCTTTATAGTCCCCGCCAAAAGAAGGGGAAAATCCCTGGGGGAAAGCAAGAAGGGACAACTGATCTCTGACATCGTCTAAAATAGAGCCTAAATCCCTCATAGCTATATTGGCGGCAATGGTCACGATTCTTTCCTGATCTTTGCGAGCGATTCTTACAGGGCCGAGTCGGGAGGATGTCTGTACGACATTGCGCAATATGATAGGCTCCCCATCGGCATTGTTGATCGTAAGGTTCAGAATGTCTTTTAACGGCTTTTTTTCCGAATTTTCCAGCTTGAGGAGAATTTTATATTCATCGCCTTCTTCTCTATAGTATCCAGCATTACTGCCAGCAAAAACGGTTTGGAGCATGTTTGCAATCTGAGATACAGTAAGCTTCATATTCGCTGCTTTTTGGCGATCTATGATAATAACTTCTTCGCGTCCTCCGCTTTCTCTGCTTAAGATTACATCCGTGATGCCTTCAATTTTTTCGATGCTTTTTTTGACCTGGATTGCGAGTGCATCCGAAATTTCCAGATCATGGCCGCGGATTTCGATTTGCACTTTCTCTGTATCGCTTCCCATCCTAAGAAGGAAAAATCCCTGGCCTGCCTTTACTCTGATAGTACTTCCTGGAATATTGGAAAGCTTTTTGCGAAGGTCAGCAGCGATCTGCTGGCTGGATCGGTTTCGCATGGTTACAGGCTGCAAAACAATTCTCATCTCGCCTGTATGCGTTCCTGAAGGTCTCCAGGGCGTTCCTCCAATGCTTACAACAGTACTTTTGAGTTCAGGAATATTTTTTCTGATAATTTTATCAATCAAGGCAAATTTTTCCTGCACCAGTTCCAATCTTGTCCCGATTTCCATTTCCACATCTACGCGCACTTCGCTTTCATCGCTTTCTGGCATAAATTCTATGCCGATCATAGGATAAAGATAGAGAGACCCTGCTAATGCCAGGATAACCCCTACTATTACCAGAAAGCGATGGCGTAAGCTAAAAGCAAGCAAATCTTTGTATCCTGATTCTATACATTCCAGGAAAAATCCGCTTCCCTGAAAAATTTTGTATTGCCATGTTTTTTTGAAATCCTGGTCTTTATCCTGCGAGGACAGCAATTTCGCAGCGAGCATGGGAACAAGCGTTAGTGCGACAACAAGAGAGCATAATAAAGAGAAGCTTACGACATAAGCCAGTTGTTGGAACATGATTCCAGCCATGCCACGAACAAAAACCAGAGGCAAAAAGACAACAAGGGTAGTTATAGTGCTCGCTATGATGGGTGCTGTGACTTCCTCTGCACCTAGAATAGCTGCTTTTTCCGAAGGCATCCCTGTTTCGTGGAGGCGATAGATATTTTCCAGGACAACGATGGAGTTGTCCACAAGCATGCCTACGCCCAGGGCCAGGCCTCCAAGAGTCATGAGGTTCAGAGTGAAGTGATTGAAATACATCAGGGTAAATGTAGCGACAATAGAAAAAGGAATCGCAAGAGAAATGATGATAGTGCTTCTGATATTTCGTAAGAAAAAAAGAAGAATGATAATAGCGAACAAACCACCTTGTATAGCAGAGTTCCCCACATTGGTAATAGACCTCTGGATATAGTCAGACGTATCTATAATAGGGATAATTTTTATCTGGGGAAGCTCTTCCTGGATTTTTTCCAACTCTTCCAAAACGCCTTTTGCTGCCTCTACAGTATTGGCTCCTGATTGTTTGTATACTCTGATGCGTAAGCCCAACTGCCCATTCACTAGAACGATCTGGCGAATCTTTTGCCAGTGGTCTTTCACATCCGCGATTTCCCTGACCTGGATAGGGACTCCTTCTCGTATGGCAACGATTGTGTTGCGGATTTGATCCAGATTTTTGTATTCTCCCTGGGTACGCACGGTGAATTCATAGTTGCCTTTTTCCGATTGGCCTGCGGGGAGCTGGCTGTTTTCTGCACGAATTCTTTCTTTGATTTGCTCCAAAGAAAGCCCCAGTGCTTTGATTTTATCTTCATGGAAATTGACATGAATTTCTCGTTCAGGTCCGCCTGTTATATCCATAGAAGCAACTCCTGGAACACGTTCCAGGCGATATTTCACCTGATCTTCCATGATTTTACGCATTTCTACTGGATTGAGGCTACTATAAGCACCCAGAATCAAGATAGGAAAAGCTGCAAGATCGAATTTGCGAAGAGTAGGCCTGTCAGCGTCATCTGGTAAACGGGATGCCACTCTATCCAGGCGATCTCGGACATCGTTTGCAGCAGCATCCAGGTTGGTTCCCCAGGAAAAAGAGACTCTTACCTGGCTTGTTCCTTCTGTAGAAACAGAGTTTAGCTCCTCTACACCTGGAACGGCAACCACAGCTTCTTCAATGGGCCGTGTAACAAGCTCTTCCATTTCTTCAGGGCTTACGTTCTCATAGTCTGTGGAGATGGTAAGCGTAGGATAGCTAATGTCGGGCATAAGATCAATCGGAAGGCGCAGAACAGAAATAGCACCCAGAATAAGAATGATCAGGCTGAACATTGTCATAAAAATAGGTCTGTGTACAGAAAATTGAGAAATTTTCATTGTTTACATCTTTCCTGCTTTAGGGATTTGCAGAATTGTCTGCTTTTGGGATTCTTCTCTGGCTTGTTTTTTGGGCAAAACGATGCTGGATTCTTCGGAAAGAAGATGGTGTCCCAGACTAACGACAAAGCCCTGAATATCAGGCTCTACGATCTCGACATAATCATTTTGGGAAATTCCCAGGACAACAGGGACAAATCGTGCCTTTTCTTTTTCCATGTCTACCAGAAAAATACCTTCTTTTCCGTTTCTTTTTACTACAGACGAGAGAGGAACAGCCGTTGTATCGTCTTTTTTGGCAAATTCCATTTCTGCGCGGACAAACATACCAGGTTTGAGCAGATGTTTGCTATTGATAATCTCCATCTCGATCTTTGCCTGTCGGGAGGTTTCTTTAAGAAGAGGGGCAATACGAAGAATTTTCGCTGAAAATTTTTTGTGAGGAAAGGCATCTGTTGTAATCGTGGCAATTTGTCCAATCTCCATGCTGCTGTAGTCTTGCTCAATCACGTGGACAACCGCAAGAACCGTATCCAGATCCAGAACAGATAGAATAGGCGTATTCACAGCCAGCATAGAACCTTCATGAACGAACCGCTCTCCAACCACTCTGCTTGTGTTTTCTCCTTCCCAGAAAGCATGAATTTTTGTATAAGAATGGCGCACCTGAGCTGCCTGAAGGTTGACTTTCTCTTTTTCTACTTGTGTCAGGGCTACCTTATGCTTGACTTCTGCTGCTTTATACTTCGCTTCAGCAACGTCGAGATCCGATTTGGAAACGATTTCTCTTTGCCTTAAGGATTTGGCCCTGGCAAGTTCGGATTGGGCTACGCCTAAATCGCTCAAGGCTTCTTCTACATTCGCTAAAGCCACGTTCATCAGGCAGGTTGCTTTATCCACTTCCAGCCTGTATTCTTCATCGTCTATTACCGCAATCAGGTCTTTTTGTCTGATAGTATCGCCTATATCGAAATGCAGCTTTACAAGACGACCAGAAATCCTGGGTGCCAGGATAAACTGAGATTTTGGGAAAATGCTTCCTGTGAAGGTATGAACATCGGATATTGTCATCTTCTTTACAGGCGAAATTTCCACTGCAATTCCTGCTTTGGGTGGTTTAGCCTTGACTTTGTTCTGTGATGCTAAAATTTTTTCATGAATTTTCCAACCTAGAAAACCCACGATAGCCAAAAAAATCAGTGTAGCAAAAAATTTTTTCATATTTTTTCCTGATCTCCAGGACGATGGCCAATGTAAGGGACAATATCCTGGGCAAGTAATTAAAAAGCTTCTACGAAATCTTTGGAGACGAGATCCAGTGGATAGAAGTTTACCTGCACCGAATTGTCGTTATCCACTTCGTCTATTTTTACAGTAAAATCCAGCGCAAAACGATGGAATACTCTTCGGACGACGAACTTTAGCTCCCGCATTTCTGATTCTACAAAATCATATTGTGCAGAAAGGCGAAAGGCCCATTTTTCATCGTGAATATAAGAAATATTCCCTGTTGTTATGCTGCTATTGTTTCTGTGATAGCGATGGCCTATGCCGAGGCTCATTTTTTTGCTGAGCTGGTAGCTTAGTGCTGTGTTTACGATTTCCATCTCTCTGAGCTGGAAATTATACTCTGTTTTTGTTCTTATGTAAAGATTGGAACGTATATACCATCTTAAATCCATTCTCAGATTGTCATATTTTTCCCATCTATTGGATACTTCTAGTCCTTGATCTGTAAACGCGATACCCTTTTTAGCAAGATCTCTTTCGGGATAGTAGGTAAATACCGTTTCAAAGAATAAAAAATCCACGATACGACCTTCTCGCTCTGTCCTTAGCCTGTTATTCAGGACAAGCTGAATCATCTGCATTTTATCTATGCTCTCCAGGCTGTCCATAGGAATCAAATCATCCGCCTCTACAGAGCTTGCATAGATCCATTGGTATCGGAATTCGGGTGTAAAAACATGCAGAATATCCGAAATTTGCAGAAAATCGCTTTTGAAACTGAAAGAACGATAAAAATTGGTCGCCAGATCTATACCGATTTCTCCTGTACCACGGAGAAGATGGCGATCTCCATCCACTCCTTTCTCGAAATAGCTGACCCTTGCTCCTGCAAAGGGCAAAAAATGGACAGGCCCTAAAGAAAAGGAATACGAAAGGACATTATGCCAATCGCTTCGGAAAACATGCTCTGCATCCCATTCGCTAGGGGCATCTTCATCGTCCTTGCGTCTCACTTCAGAAATTTCCATGCGGCTCGACCAATATAGGCCTGGTATGCTTTCCTGGAACAAAGGCTGATATACCAAATGGAATACGCCCTGGGGCATATATTCGATCTGGGATTGAAAATCATTCAGTCGTGAGCTTGCTAAAAAAGTAAACGCATGGGTTTGCCCCATTTTTTTAGCATAGATATAGCTTTCTGGCTCTTTTTCTTCTCGTGCTTCTTCATCGAAAAAATCGAGAAGCAATTTTCTATCGGAAATTTTATATATTTCCATATCCAGAGTCCAGTTACCATCGAAACGATGGCGGTGTAAGGTATGGATACGGTAGCGTTTGTCCCATGTAGCCTTTTCGTTTTCCTCTGGTGTATGGGACATGCTTTCTCCCAGTTGAGAGAAAGGCTGATCATGAATATAGTATCCATAAATTTCTCCCTGAAAAGGACTTTGGGATGGGGAATTTCCTTCATATTGCAAGTGAGGCCCAACCGCAAACCCTCGCTCTTGCCGTGCGTCCAGGTCTAAAAGCCATTGCGCTTTACTGAGGCCAGCCTCTTCTTTCTCTGCTTCATAGAGATTGCCTCCCCATGTTGTCAGGAGATAGTTTTTCCATTTAGAGGAATGCCCATATTGGATTTTTTTCAAAGGCCAGTGTTCTATATTTTCTCCAGCGATGTATGGAATGTAAAATAGGGGAACTCCTAAGCCTTCTACTGTGTTTTCTCTTGCCTGGATGAAAACTTTTTTTTCCATCTGAGTAACATGGATTTCGCTGGCTGCAAAATGATAATGAGGAATGCCGAACTGGCATGTGGAGATGCTGGCATCGTGTGCTATAAATTTTTTTTCCGATTGCATCAGGATTTGTTCTGCTCTGAGATACAGGGGAATGGTCTTTTCTCCGACTTTTGTTGAGCTTCGTAAAGATGCCTTGATGACAACCCCTTTGTTTTGCATCAGATCAAATAATATCTGACTACCCTGAAAATAATTTTGTGCCCATCGGAAATGGACATTTCCTTCTGCATATACAATAGCCTTTTCTAGTTTTTGCTGTCCTGCAAAATATACGCTTTTTTGTTCTTCTTTGTTTGCAGAAGAAACAGGTTTAAACCATACAACGGCCTGGTCGCATAGAATTTCCAGGAGAGGCTTTTCTTTATCGCCCTGCCAGAGGCGAACGCCCTGCGTAGCGATCCAAACTTTCATGTCTTTTATATCGCCTTCATATTCTTTGATTTCCATAAAACCACAAGACAAATTCAATGGCAACTCTTGCAATTTTTGTATATCCATTCCAGCCCATTGTTTAAGAATGTCTTGAGTTTTTTTATCGGAAAGTCCCTGGGAAAAACAAAAGCTTGCGAAAATCAGCAAGCAGAAAAAAAAGCGTAGCATAGGAGATTCACTCACAAAAAAAATAAATAATTTTATGTCACATTAAAAAAGTTTGCATCTACCACCAATCGCAGCAGATTCTATTAATATAGCACTGCTTCTATGAAATTTCAAGCAGCAATTGGGTTTCATAAGACAAAAAAGGCGAGAGTTATAGAGGATACATAATCTGACAATATGTGGAACTTAACATTGTCAAATTAGTTTGACAATGTTAAATCTGGATTATTGATTAAAAATAGCTTACGATGATGTAGCCGTGGAAATTATTTAATTCTCATCGCTAAGTGCAAACATCGTTTATTGCCTTTGGCAGAATACAATTGGAGATTGGCCTCGAAGTACAGTGTTTCCTTCCCAGTTTTTGCTCTGGTCAATAGAACAACGATCTTTTAGCTCTTCTGGGTTGAAATTCGAGCTTTTCTGGAAAAAATTTATGGGATTATGCCAGAAAAGTTTTTCCAGGGTATCCTGAGAAAAGCCGTGTGATTCCATCAACTGACAGGTTTTAGGGACATTCAGGGGGTCGCTGATACCCCAGTCTGCGGAGCTATTGATCAGAATCCGCTCGGAGCCATATTTTTTTACCAGATCTACCATACGCTCTTTGCTCATTTTGGTTTTGGGATATATGGTGTGACCTGCCCAACAGCATGTTTTTTGGAGGACTATGGGCAATGTTTCTTCTGTGTTGTGGTCAATCACGACTGAGTCTTCTGCAATACCCGATTCCTTAATCATGGAAATAATCCTCTCCGTCCCTTCCTTTTTGCTTCTGTGCGGGGTATGGATGATTACGACTACATCATATTTTTTTGCCATTTCCAGTTGTATGGCAAAGTATTTTTCTTCCACAGGAGTTCTATCGTCCAGGCCAATTTCTCCTATTCCCAAGACTCCTTCTTTATGAAGGTAGCGAGGCAGTATCTCTATGACTCCCTCTGCAATCTCAGGAATATTGGACTCCCTGGGGTTCAGGCTGATCGTACAAAAATGGTGGATACCAAACTGGGAAGCACGAAACCTCTCCCATCCAATGATGGTTTTGAGATAGTCTTCGTAGCTACCTACGTTGGTTCTAGGCTGTCCTACCCAGAAAGCAGGCTCACAAACAGCCCAGATACCTTCCTGGGCCATGGCTTCATAATCATCTGTGGTTCGTGCATTGGTATGAATATGCGGATCAAACAGCTTCATAGTCACCTCTCTTTTTGGCTACTGCTTTTTGCAGTGTTTCTTTTACAAAAGTGTATTGGTCAAAGTGATCCTGTGCAAAATGAGTAGTGCTATGACAATAGCATCTACTCCATTTTGTGGTTATAGCCTACTTTTAAAAAATGCACTATTTATATCTTCTCTTGAAATATGCTCAACAACATTTTGACTAAAACAGTTTCTTTTACAAAGCGTCTTTTTCTTCTGACTCTTGTTTTTCCAGATAAGGAAGATGCTTTTCCTCTCTGGTTTTTCCCAGGCTCAGGGCTGCCCAATAGCGATGTTCTGGCTGAGGATGAGAAAGGTAATGATAGACTTTTTCCAGCCAGGCATCCTTAGCGAAAGGAACAACGACCATCCATACTTCTGGATTGATGGGACGATGGGCTGCTTCTCTCTCCAGAATCCAATCCTGTACCATCTGGGCCATTTTAGGATTTAGCCTTTTTTCTAAATTATGGATGCAAGCAAGAGATAGACCGACAAAGAGTGCCTTCAGGACAAGATTGTTAAAATGAAATTCCTCCATAAAATCTGCTGGAAAGGGATTATCGCATGCAAGGGCAGAAAAGACAGTTGTCACATTGGAGCGGTGTGCTTCGAGTGCTACAGGGAGAAAACTCTGTGGATCGGGAAGCAGGGGCAATGCTTTCAGGATCGCTATTTGCTCTTTGTTGTCTCCCATAGAATATAGTCTGTGAACAAATTCAGCGAGAAAAGAAGGCGAAATCGAAGCCAGGGAAAGAAGCATCTCTACTCTTCCGATTTCAGCCAGAGTAGCCTGTACTATGTTTCTGGGCAAATCCCCTGCATCCTTCATTACTGCTTTTGCTTTCAAATATTTACCTGCCAGGGCAAAATCTTCGATGAATTCTTTTTCATCAAAAGAATTCAATATCTTTTGGATGGCATTCCAAAACCAAATCCATTCCTTTTCCCCTAGAGAATCTCGAATAATATTTTGAAATATCATAAATACCTCTTTTCTATTATATCCTGCAATGTTTTCCAGGGAAAAATCGCGCATTGTAAGCGGACGGGGTATGCCAGAATCCCTTTAAAGACGGATAGATCCCCATAGGTATCCAATAAATTCGCTTCTTTGCTTCCTTTCATGACATCCAGAACTTCCTGGTAAATTTTTTCCACTTCCTGCTTTTTTTTCCCTTTCACTATATCCGTCATCATAGAGGCAGAGGCTGTCGAGACAGCGCAGCCTTCCATATCGAAGGCGATTTCTAATTCCTCTTGAGAATTCCATTGAAGAAAGATTCGTATGGTATCGCCACATTCGGGATTTTGTTTTTCCCACGCCTGTGGATTCTTTTTTAAATTGAGGAAATTATGGGGTCTGATGGAATGCTCTCGGACCGTTCTATTGTATAGTTCTTGTAATTCCATTTTGAAAAAATTCCTTTGCTTCTTCCAGGCATTTTACCAAATAGTCTATCTCTTCTAAGGTATTGTAAAAGTATAGGCTCATTCTCAAAGTGGCATTAACGCCTAGCTTTCTGATCGCTGGCTGAGCGCAATGTGTCCCTGCCCTTAGTGCTATGCCCTTACTATCCAGGAATTGCGCTGCATCATGAGGATGGATTCCTTCCAGAGAAAAAGACAGAACTCCAAGCTGGTCTTTGCCAGGAGAAAAAATTTTGACATTTTTTATTTTTTTAAGACGAGAAAAGGCATAATCCGTTAGCTTTTTTTCGTATTCCCATAGATTCTTCATTCCCAAAGCAGAAAGATACTCTATCGCCCTGGCAAGCCCGATTGCTCCTTCTATATGGGGAGTTCCTGCTTCAAATTTATAAGGAATCTCGTTATAAGTAGCGTACTCTGGCCAGACAGATAAGATCATATCTCCTCCGCCCTGGTACGGAGCCATCTGCTGTAGCCATTTTTCCTTTGCATACAAAACGCCTATGCCTGTTGGCCCACACATCTTATGGCCTGAAAAAGCCAAAAAATCGCAATCCAGTTTCTGAACGTTTACTGGAATATGAGGGACGCTCTGCGCTCCATCCAAAAGTACTGGGATATTTTTTTCATGGGCACGAAAAATAATTTCTTGGGCAGGAAAGACACTTCCAAAAACATTCGAGACGTGGGTTATAGCAAGCAGCCCCACATTGCTATCGAGAAAGTCCCCTAAATGGGCCATATCCATAGTACCATCTTTCATCACAGGCAAAAATTTCAACTTCAGTTTTTTTTCCTGGGCAAGGATTTGCCAGGGGACCAGGTTGCTATGGTGTTCTATCTCGCTTAAAAGAATGCTTTTTCCTTCCCCAAGAAACTTTTTCCCCCAACTTGTTGCTACAAGATTGATTGCCTCTGTTGTTCCTCTGGTAAAGACAATTTCTCTTTCTCTCGCGCCTAAAAAATTGGCAATAGTCTTTCGGCTTTGTTCGTATTTAGCAGTAGCGATCTCACCCAGAGTATACAAGGCCCTGTGGACATTGGCGTTCTGTTCCTGATAATACTCCACTAAAGCATCTATCACCTGCCTGGGCTTTTGGGTCGTAGCTGCATTATCAAGATAAACAACAGGAGCGTATCTCTCTTGAGAAAAGTAGAATTTTTTTTGCAAAAGCGGAAAATCTTTCCGTATTTCATCGACAGGAAATGTGTTACTTTCAGACATAGCGTGTTCCATCAGGGATTACAGGAGCGCAAGGAAGACAATTCTTCCATTCCTTTTTCATAGAGATGACGAAAGGCATTTTCCAGATCGGAGTTGCAGGGAATCAATCCTTTTATCACATTGTTGCTCCACTCTGCATATTCTATACGCCTCTCCAGACTCCAATGAACAGGAGGATCATAGACTACAGAATGGACATTGGAAATTTTATCGGCTATTTTGACCTGTTTTGCCCGAAGGCTTTTCCTCGGAGCGTTTTCTACCTGAAGGCGTTTTCTTTCCTCTTTAGGAAGAGATTTATCGTCTGTTACTTCCAGGACAACGGAAAGAACCTCTTTGCCAAATCTTTCCTCTATTTCCCAAGGCTCGGTATTTGTATCCTCCAGGGTATCATGTAAAAGAGCTGCCATAACGATCACATCATCTTCTACCTTGCCTGTCTCTACAAGAATATTCGCTACTTCTATAGGGTGAAGAATATAAGGCAATTCTTCTTTGCTTTTCCGCTTTTGTGAGCCATGCCTCTGCGCTGCAAATTGCACGGCTTGTAAAATTTTTTTTGCATCCATAAATTCTATCCTTGTTAAATTCTTTGTATGATGTCGCATATCTTTCTGGGGTCATGGCGGGCGTAGTCTTTTTCCTGAGCCACATCTGAGCAAATCAATTCTATTCCATGAATATTCTGGGCGTCAATTTCCACTGGTTCTGCATATTCCAGGGCATATCTCTCTAGGATTTCCTGAGAGAAAACGCGATTGTTGCAGATCATAAAATCCAATGCCACTCCATCTAAATATTTATGAATTTCCTGCAAAAACTTCGAGGCTTTAAAAAAGTTCGTCTCTCCCCATTTTGTCATTACATTACAGACATAAATTTTCCTGGCCTTGCTTTTCTGCAAAGATTCCTTCATTCCTTTCACCAGAAAATTGGGCAAAAGAGAAGTATACAAATCGCCTGGGCCAATGACAATTTTGTCTGCATTTTCTATGGATTCTTTGGCTTTTTCATAGATGCTGACTTCTCGGCTCAGGCCAATTTCCTTAATTTTAAGATTAGCATTGTGTTTAGGAATGTCGATATTGGCTTCACCGAAAATTTTTTGCCCATCTTCCAAGATCGCCCATAGATCTGCGTTTTCTTTGGTAACAGGATATATATTCCCACACACTCTGAGCAATCTTCCTGCCTGCTCTGCTGCTTTGGCAAAATCTCCATCATAGATTTCATTGAGGGCTGTAATGAAAAGATTGCCGAAGGAATGTCCGCTTACAGAGCTGGCACTAGGAAAACGGTACATGAAAAGACGTTGCAGATCAAACTCATCGCTTTCTGGGGCAAGAGCGAGAAGGCATTTTCTGATATCGCCAGGAGGCAGCACTCCGAATTCGCATCGTAAAGTACCTGTAGAGCCTCCCGAATCGAACATAGTAACAATTGCTGTGATTTCGAAAGGATAGAGCTTAAGGCCTTTGAGCAATTGGTAGCATCCTGTTCCTCCACCAATTACCACAATTTTTTCATAGTTTTTTCTATTTTTTTCTTCGGAAAAATTAAAAATTTTCATTATTTAATTAATTCTTATTCTTTATATAATAACAACTTCCGTTTCCAGTGCAATGTCGAATTTTTTTTGTACAGACGATTGGATATTTTGGGAGAGTTGCAAGATTTCTTTTCCTGTAGAGTTGCCATAGTTTACAAGAATCAATGCCTGATGCTCATAGACTCCGCAATTTCCTGTTCTTTTTCCTTTCCATCCACATTGGTCTATCAACCATCCTGCAGGGACTTTTCTATGATTTTTGCCTTCTGGATAGCTTGGCATTTTAGGATAGGATTTCTGTAGCCTTTCATAATGAGCCAGGGGAATAACAGGATTTTTAAAGAAACTACCTGCATTGCCCAGTTCTTTGGGATCGGGGAGTTTGCTGCGTCGAATGGTTCGGATGATATCTACCATATCCTGGAGACGGACAAGAGAAACGCCCCTTTTGGTGATTTCTTCCTGTATGCCAGGGTATTGTATGCGAAAGCAAGACGTTTTTCTCAGGCGCAAGCCTGCGCTTAGAATGATAAGCTCTGGATGATGTTTGAAAAGGCTCTGTCTGTAACCAAACTGGCATGCCTCTTTAGAAAGAATTTTTTCTTTTTGTTCCAGAATGTCATAGACTTTGACCCATTCCACGACTTCTTGGAATTCCATACCGTATGCACCGATATTCTGGACACAGGCTCCACCAATGGTTCCTGGAATCAAGGTTAAATTTTCCAGGCCATAGAGCTCTTTTTCTATAGTATATTCTATAATGTTTTCCCAGGGTTCGCCAGCTCCTACCTCTAGGAACAGAGCATCTTCTTCATTTTTATAGGGAGCAATGCCAGAAAAGATGGTTTGGATGATAAGGCCTGGAAAATCTTGCGTGAAGAGAATATTACTTCCTGCACCCAGGATAAATTTGGGGTTGTGGGGATAGGAAAGCAAAAGGCTTTTCAGGCAGGCAACACTGTCTGCCTGGGCAAAGTACTGAGCCTTTGCTTCCAGGGCAAAAGTGTTGCTGCTTTTTAGGGAATAATCTTGCTTTACAGCGGGATTAATCTCCATAAACAACGGCAGTGAAAGTTCCAATAATGCCAAGAATATTTTTGGATTCATAGTCTACATGATGAATTTTGGTAATACCACCATTTTTAGCAGCAGCTTCGATGCTGGCATCGCCTGTAGCAACTAAACCCAGAATAGATTGGCAACTGGCTTTTCCAATTTTGGAATATCCGGTATTGGAAGTAGCACTTAAAGGAGCTTTTACTTCAGTATAAAGGCTTCCCATAGCAGGGGATGCAACAATCATACAACCACTTAACATAGAAAAAACAACAGCAATGGCCAAAACTAGAACTAAAGTTCTCATAGCAAACTCCTAAAAAATAAATAACCGATAAAATACATTACCAGGGGCATTGCCCCCAACTCATCTCTTATCTTTCAAGAAATTCTATAAAAAATTCCTTCGATTGTCAAGAAATTCCTCTGAATTTGTAAGCTAGAAAAGCTCTTTTTGGGAGGAATCTTTCTCGGATGCTTCATCCCCAGGCACTGGTACGCTTATAATATTCTGGCACTGGGGGCATTGGAGTTTTTTGCCGATATACTTGTTCGGAACCGAAAGATATTCTCCACAAGAGCATTTAAAAATAACAGGCATAGTTTGTTTCCTATTTGCTTTCCCCTATGCTTTTTAAAGCAGATAAAGCAGCGTTTTTTACGCTTTCATTCTTGTCTTTTGTCATTTCCACAAGGGCAGCTACAGCTTCTATGGTCTTTTTTTCTAAGGAAGCGATGGCCCTTGCTGAGCCTATTCTGACACGATAGTCTGCATTTTTGAGCCCTTGTATGAGAACAGGGGCGGGCTTACCTTCTGTGATTTTATCAATAGCATCTACCTGGTCTTTTTTAAGAGCCACCTCGAAAGGGCGTGACATGGCTAGATTCTGCCCTAGGGCATTTACCAGGGAAGGCAATGCTGTTTTTGCCTTTGACCCCATTTCAGCAAGTACCTTTGTAGCATCTCTTTTTGTTTCGTATGGATTCTCCGCTTCCAGCATCTTTGCCAAAGCAGGCACGGCAAGTGTTCCTATTTTAGAAAGGGCTGTAAAAAAGACTGCTCTGGAATCACTGTCTCTTTGGGGCAGCCTTTTGATGCTCTCTGTAATGGCAGGGATAGCAGCAGATGCCTTTTCTCCCATTTCTCCAAGCTCTTTTGCTGCAAGGAGTTGCACTTTAAGGCTTCCTTTTTGCAAATCATCTATGTATTTTTTCAGATTTTCTTCCGAAGAAAAAGAGATGCCCGTAATTTTGGAGTATGCTTTTTTGGCTGCTTCCCGTACAGAAATATGCTGGTCTTCTAAACCTTCTTTCACTAAAGAAAGAGAGGGAGAAGCATTTTTTCCCATGGATTCCAAGACTATAAAAACGAATTTTCTTATACGCCAATCAGAATGTTTGACAATCTGGTTCAGAACAGGAAGAACGTCTTTGCCCATATTGCAGAGAGCAGAGACAACAGCTCTGGAAACGACGATATCTTCTTCTCTTACGCCTAGTTGAACCAGGTCGATAATTGCAGAGATAGCCTTGATTTTTCCTAAAAATTGGGCACAGGCCTTTCGGGTATGAGCATTGGACTGCAATCCTTGTTTTAAAGAAGGAACCGCTTTTTCTCCCATGCCTACCAATGTTTTTTCTGCTAGGTCTTTTATCGAACGATTTGTCTCTTTAGAAATCGCTTTGATCAATGCCTGAATCAAAGATTTTTCTTCTACTTTAGCATGAATCATAGCTTCCAAAGCGGCCAACCTTACATCGGGATTCTGGCTGGATTCTAAAGCTTCAAAAAATTTCAGGCTCGATTTAGGATAGATTGAAGCAGCAGTGATGGAAGCTATTTTTCTGACTTCCTGATCCTGGTCTGTTAAGGCTCTTAAGACAAGAGTAGGAACACAAGCACTTGCTGGCTCGCCTATTGCTCCTAAAGCTTCTATAATGGTCTTACGTATTTTAGGATTAGCATTATTCAATTTTCCTATCAATACTCCAGCACCTTCTTTTCCTGTTGCAGCAATTTCTTTTATGGCGGCTTCTTTTGTTTTTAGATCAGGATTCTGGGCTTGAGCGAGAAATTCGTCCATACGTTTTTCTAAATTGGCAGGATTGGTCTCTTGGGCACAAAGAGCAAGAATAAAGAAAAAAAGTATAAAGAAAATTTTATTTGCTGAGTAAAACATTTCACTTCCCCTTGCTTAAGAATTCCCATAATTTTTTTTTAAAGAAAAGCTCAAATAAAACGATAAGATCTTATTTGAGCTTTTCTTGCTAAATATGGAGTTTATCGCTAATGATAGCGGCTAAATCAGGCTTTGTAATCTCATCAAGATAGTAAGTAACGCGAACTACAGGTTTGTTTACTTTCACTAGCTTGACCAAATCAATAGGAGTAGCAATGACAACCACATCGCAATCGCAGGCATTGATGGTATCCTGCAAATCCTTGATCTGTTGTTTTCCATAACCCATTGCTGGCAAAAGTTTTCCAATATTAGGATAGGTTTTGAATGTATCGACCAGAGTTCCTTTCAGGAAAGGTCTTGGGTCAATGAGTTCCTTGGCACCGTTTCTTTGGGCTGCGACTACACCAGCACCGATAGTCATGTCACCGTGGGTTACAGTGGGGCCATCTTCTATAGCAAGGACTCTTTTGCCTTTCAGCAAATTAGGATCAGAGACTTTCAAACCAGAGTTGGCCTTTACAATGGTAGCCTTAGGATTGATCTTCTGGATATTGGCCATAATGCTATCTACTGCTTCTTGCTTAGCACTGTCCATTTTGTTGAACAAAAGAACATTACCGAGTTCAAAGTTGACTTTACCAGGATAGTAAAGAACTTCATGACCAGCACGCAAAGGATCTAAGACTACAATATGCAAATCGGGTTTGAAGAAAGGTATATCGTTGTTTCCACCATCCCATATAACGACATCAGCTTCTTTTTCGGCTTCTGTCAAAATGGCTTTATAGTCTACTCCAGCGAAAACCACAGTCCCTTCAAGAATATGGTGTTCGTATTCTTCTCTTTCTTCAATGGTGCATTCATGTTTGTCCATATCTTCAACACAGGAAAAACGCTGGACTCTTTGTTTTACAAGATCACCATAGGGCATTGGGTGTCGGCAAACGACCACCTTTTTGCCTTTGGATTTTAGTATTTCGACTACTCTTCTTGTAGTCTGGCTCTTTCCAGAACCTGTTCTGACTGCACATATAGCAATGACAGGTTTTACGGAAGGTAGCATACATTTTTCTACGGGAGCGTGCTGAAAATCGGCTCCTGCCTGTCTTACGATTTGCTCTTTTTTGCTAATGTATTCATAAGAAACATCGCTATAGGAAAAGATTACCTGATCAATATGATGTTGTTTTATAAGCTCGGCAAGTTTATTTTCTGATTCAATGGGAATCCCTTGTGGATAAAGGGGGCCTGCAAGTTCAGCAGGATATTTACGATTATCGATATTGGGAATCTGGGTTGCAGTAAATAGGACAACTTCGAACTCACTACGATCACGAAAGCAGGTATTGAAAACATGGAAATCTTTTCCTGCTGCTCCCATTATGAGAACTTTCTTGCGCATAAAAACTCCTAAATGAATAAGGTGTAGAAAAGAAATAAATATTATTGTGTGTTATGCCAGTTAAGAAGGCTTTAATTTTTGGCCTGAAATGTCTGTACATACCAGCCCAAGGCAGCACCCTGGGAATTCGAAATTTATTTCTTTACACTCCTAGTGTTAAATAACATTTTGCTAAAACAAAAAATACAGTTTTTATTTGACTACGCCCAGCATCTGGATACATCTGTCCAAAGCTTCCAGCAGCGGTGCTTGAGAAGCAAACTGTATGCTCTGCTGAGCTATAATATTTTTTATTTTGCTAATTTCGTCCATAGCCAGACCGAAATTGTTTTGCTTGTAATATTCCTTAGCAAGCTGCAAATTAGAATCCATTGCCTTTTCAACCTGACCTGTCTTTTCATAGATAGCAGATAACTCTTGCCTTGCAGCATTGTACTCTGGAAAAATTTCTAATAGTTTCTCCAGTTCCTCGATTTTTTCTTTTACAGAAATCAATTTCCTTTTTTCTTTTAGTCCTAGAAGCTCTAATTGGGTTTTGATCCTGAGTTTAAAATCTTCTGGATCCAAAGGCAAAAAGATATAGTCATTGACAGGGATATCTAAAGCATCCAACAATGGTTCCTGGTTATTCTGAGAGACAATGAAAATGAGTGGTAAACGCTGAGTGCCTGGGTATTTTTTTAAAGTATGTGTAATTTCAAGGCTAAGTTTACCTAGTGCCTCATGATCTACCATAATCAAGGATGGAATTTTTTCCTTGATAGCTTCCAATGTGGCATGCAGATTTCCCACCACCCGAAATTCGATTTCTGGATTTTCTGCTGCATCTTGATACAAAGGAAGTCGCTCTTCTGTACCGATTAATAAAATATTCTTTTGCATAGAAATTTCATTTATCTTTTATCTGTGTTATTATGTCATTCGTCTTATTCGTGATTTGTTCAAGCAGATGCTATCATGCAATAGTACTGCCCATCCAGCACAATTTTTTTTGAGAAGAAAGCTAAAAATTTTATTTAGCTTTTTGTAATATAAATCATTAAGATTACTATGTCAATAGTTATTTTGTAATTTTTGTAATAGCCCTGTATAAGTGGGGAAACCGATGACAAATCAAAACCTCAATATAAAATTTAAGTTTGCGTATCCTGGTTCTTTCGATCCCTGGACTAAAGGCCATCTATCTGTGTTAGTCTCTTTTCTCGAAAGAGACCCTGATGCCAATGTAGACATTATCATTGCTAAAAATCCTGAAAAACATGGCATGTTCAGTCCAGAGGAAAGAAAATTCATCATAGAAAAGAGCATACCACTTCGTTTCCGCAATCGCATACGGGTAAGCATTGTAGCTCGTGTGGTTGCAGACTATATGTACGAAAACAACATTCCCTATTTTATCAAAGGCATTCGGGATGAAGCCGACTATCGCTATGAAAGCAGCCTGGCTTCTTTAAATAGCCAGTTTTATGGCTCGCCTATGACCCTTTTGATTCCCCAGATACATTCTGATTTAGGGGATGTCAGCTCCAGCAATCTCAAGATGCTGACCAATCTAGGCATTTCTCTGGATCGCTATGCCAATGCTTTTGTAAGAGAAATCTTGAAGATGAAAACTTCAGGAAAATGGATCATCGGAGTGACTGGGGGAATAAGTACAGGAAAATCCACATTTTGCAGAAAATTACAGGAATTCGCCAAAGACAAAGAAATCAAAATTTTCTATTTAGATATGGATCAGTTTACCTATCAGGTACTGAACGAAAAAATACATCCCCTGCCTCTTTTTCAGAAAATACGCTCTCAACTCGCTTATGAATTTGGCCCTTGTGTTTTAAACGAAGATGGTACGATCAATCGCAAAGAGCTAGGCGATATTGTCTTCTCAGATCAAAGCAAGCTGGACAAACTCACCAATATTATGACAGAGCCTTTGCTTTATTTGATGGGAAAAGAGATCCATTCTTTCGGGCCAGGAATTATCCTGATGGAAAGTGCTATTCTTTTTGATCGCAATCTGACAGAGCTTGTGGACGAAAATATTATCTTCCTTCATGTTGACAACAATACACAAATTCAAAGAATGCAATCTCTAAGAAAATTGACACAAGAACAATCTCAAAAAAGAATAGATTCTCAAATATCTTTAGAAAATGTGAAATTGTGGCATGAGGAAATTGGCAAAGAACAATATGATCGTTTGTTCGCAGAGCAAAGGGGAGACGTTTCTTTTGAAACAGAATCTTTATACCAGTCTTTACAGGCAGAGTATCTTTTTCGACAGGAAGTGAGAAGAACAAGATTCTTATTTTTGCCAAAAGGCATAAGCTTTAAGAACGATAGTGCTTTTTTGAATGAAATGGAAGAGCACTATACTTCAAAAACGAGATTTTATCATAACCTTTTTCATATCAAAGAAATGTTGCTCCTATACCTGAGAATCAAGCATCTTCTGACAAATCCAGCAGAAGCCTACCTTGCAATTGTATTCCATGACATTGTGTATATCCCTCAATCCCTGGAAAATGAAAAGGCGAGCTATCAATTCGCCCAGGAATACATAAGCCGCAATCTAGTTTTCCCTGAAATAGAGCTTCCCAGAGTAGAAAAGATGATAGAATGCACTGGCTTTCATACAAAGGAATCCCATTCTTTTTCTGGAGATGAAGAGATCATTATGGATATGGATATAGCGATTCTTGCATCAGAAAAATTTCGTCTGTTGGAGTATGAAAGGCAAATTTTTCAGGAATATTCCACGATCATGACAAAGCAAGAATACCAGAAAAAAAGACTGGAATTTTTCCAAGCCCTTTTGAAAAAAAGGCATATATTTTCCTCCTCTTATTTTTTCTCTCGCTATGAAGAATCTGCGCAAAGAAATCTTCTGCTATTGCAAGATTATGTCCTTATGGAATATAGCTAAGAGTTCACCTTACTTAAATTATAACAGCATTGGAGCGTGCCCTGCAACGCACCTGTTATTTTGCTTGCCTTTTGCATCTCTCTTTGGTAGAGTGAAAAAAAAGGATTCATTAGTTTTGATACAATAGGAGAAAAAAAATGAATTTCATCAGAGCAAAATATGTATTGCCTATAAGCGATACTCTAGGAAGAGATACAAGGATTCAGGATGGGTATGTTTTATATAAAGAAAATAAGATTGTTGAAGTGGGGGCTTATAGCGATGCTATAGGGCAGAGGATTTTAAATGAATTTTCCCCCTTGAGTGTTTCTGGGCTAAATAAGGAAAAAGCCCAAAGTCTTGAGGATCTGGTCTGTCTCCCTGGAGTTTTATTGCCTGGTTTTATCAAGGCACATGGGCATGATCATGAATCTCCAATCATCGGCATTGTCAAGGATGTTCCTCTTACTTTATGGCTCGATGGGGCGGTCAATATTTTTACCAGGTTTTTGGAAGAAGAAGGGAAAAGGATTCAGCCTCATCTGAGATTCTCCCCTCATCTTACTACATATCTAAAGGCGAGACTGGACGATATTCATTATGGTATCACAAGCTGCCTTGTGCATCATTGCGGATACAATAAATACCATGTTTCCGAAATCGTACAGGCCAATGAAAAAGCTCATACACGCATGATTGTCGCTGTGGGCAGCCAGGATCGTAACTATTACGACAAGGTTCTGGACAAAGACCCTCTTCTGGTCGTCAAAAGAATGGATGAATATCGTAAGGAGTTTTCTCATTTCTCTCGTTGTGGAATCATTCCAGGCCCAGACCAATTTTTTTCCAATGGCCCAGAATTGCTCAAGGCTTTAAAACAATGGGCTGATAAAAATGAAACACTCATTCATATCCATAGTGCTGAAGAATATGAAACGACACAATGGTTCAATAAAAAATATGGCATGACGACCATAGAATATGCCAATAGCATTGGTTTTCTAGGACCCAAAACCATTCTGGCACACCAGGTGCATTGTACGGACTATGAGCTGGAATTGTTACAGAAAACAGGCTCCAAAGTGGTTCATAACCCTCTTGCCAATACCATTCTCGGCTCTGGTATGCCTCCTATTCCTAAGATGCTGGAAATGGGAATCAAGGTAGCCATTTCTACAGATGGATCAGGAAGCGCAGACAACCAGAATATTCTTTCTGCTGCTCGCCTTGCTTCTCAATACCAGAAGGCACTATATCGTGATGCCAGAATTCTTCCTGCTCAAAAAGTTTTGGAAATGATCACTATCGAGCCAGCCCAGATGCTAGGCCTCAATGCTGGTTCTTTAGAGCCTGGAAAGGATGCAGATATTATCCTTATAGACCTGCGCAAACCCAACCTCACTCCTTCCAAGATTACCAATGTCGTAGAAAATCTAATCTGGGCCTCGGATGGCAGTGAAGTGCGCTACGTCATCGCTGGGGGAAAGATGCTCAAAGATGACTATCGCTTTGTCACTCTCGATGAGAAGATGATTTTAGAAGACGTACAAAAACTCTCGGAAATGCTGGACGACTACAAGAAAGAGGTTGGCAGTCTCAAAGGGACAGGGGCTAATCAGTAATTCTATGAAAAAAATACGCTATGGAATCATTGGTACCAAAGGCTTTGGGAAGCACCATCTATGGGCAGCTTCCCTGCATCCTGGTGTCGAAATCACAGGCATTTGTGATGTGGACCAGGATTTCATTTCTACTAAGGCAAAAGAACTTGGCGTTCCTGGCTTTGTCCATTACCAGGATATGCTAAACGCAGGGATTGTGGATGCTGTTTCCATCGCCGTTCCTCACCATTTGCATTTCAGTATAGGCAGGGATTGCCTGGAAGCAGGCGTGCATATTTATATAGAGAAACCCTTTGTCAACACTATATCTCAGGCTGACACAATGATTCAAATAGCAGAAAAAAGAAACCTGAAGATTTGCGTTGGCTATCAATATCGTACATTCCAGTGTTCTCGTTTTCTCAAAAATTGCCTGGCAGAAGACAGAATCGGCAAAGTGATGCGGATACTCTGGTCATGGCTGGACTTTCGCCCTGAAGCCTATTATAGACGAGATCGCTGGCGTTGCGATTTTATGAGTGCTGGCGGTGGCGTTCTCATGAACCAGGCCAGCCACGATATTGATCTTATCCAGTGGATGTTTGGCAAACCCAGAGAGATATGTGCCTTTATCGGAAACCAGATGCACGAATCCGAAATTGAAGATATCGCCTGTGTCAATGCCATTTTTCCTAATGGATCTTTTGGAAATTTTCAGTTTGGGATCAACCACCCAAAATCCTTCAGTATCCGTCAGATTTCAGGGGATAAAGGCATGATCGCTATACAAAACGTTCAAAGCCTGGTATCCGATAAAGAGGATTTCATAGAGATCGGACTTTACGAAAAAGAACTTTCATTGCTTTCCAGAGAAATGCAAGACCCTCATGGTCAGCCAGATGTTCAATGGAAAAAATATTGTGTGAATCCCAGACGATCTTTTTTCCGCAAACTTTTTTCCCCCAAACAAATTCTACGAAGGCTAGGGTTTATGCCCATGAGCTTAAGAGAAAAGATCAGCCCAGGAATATACGAGCTTCTGGATAGCTTCGTAAATAGCATTCTGACGAATTCCCATCCCCTGGTAGATGCACAAAGCAGCAGGGATACCATGGAATTCATCAATGCTATTTTTGTATCTGCCATGAAAAAAAAAGCAGTTACCTTGCCTCTGAATCCGCAGGAATATGATTCTCTTTATGAAGAAATAGCTCATGGAAAAAATAAAATATCAAGATTTTTTAACAGATAGTGGCTTTATGAATAAAATCAAAAAATTTTTACGAAAGTACTATGTCCGCTATATAAAAAAAGGAAGATGGGAATGCAAAGACCAGGCATTCTGGAGGCTGGTTTCACGGGAATCTCGCATAGAGTGCCTTTCTAGCAATTTTTTGTTTACAGAAGGGCCTGTATGGTTTGCTGAACACAGGTGTCTTCTCTTTAGCGATATTCCTGCCAGCAAAATCTATCGCTATATTCCTGGTATAGGCATTGATATTTTTCGATCCCCTAGCGGTAAATCCAATGGACTAACAAGAGATCGGAATGGTCTTCTTGTGACTTGTGAACACCAAAACCGCAGAGTCAGCAAAACCTACCCTGATGGCAAAGTTGTCAGCCTTGCCAGTTCCTTCTCTGAGAAAAGACTCAATAGCCCCAACGATATTGTAGTCAAAAAAGACGGAAGCATCTATTTTACAGATCCACCCTATGGCATCAAGCCCCAGGAACAAGAGCAGGAAAAGCAAGGAGTATATCGTATATCGCCAGATGGTAAGGAAATCAGGCTTGTTGCAGAGGATTTTGACCGCCCTAATGGTCTGGCTTTCTCTCCTGATGAAAGCAAGCTTTATGTTGATGATTCTTCCAGAAAGCACATTCGTGTTTTTCATGTAGACACGGATGGATCGTTGAAAGACGGAAAGATATTTCTGGATATGAATATTCCTGATCGTGGTAATCCTGACGGCATGAAAGTAGATATAGAAGGGAATATATACTGTACAGGCCCTGGCGGTGTATGGGTCATAACACCTGAAGGGAAATGCCTGGGAAGAATTATACCACATGAACAGCCTGCCAATTGCGCCTGGGGAGATGACGATTACTGCTCTCTTTACATCACTGCACACACCGCTTTGTATCGTGTCCGTGTCAATATTCCTGGAATTCCTGTTTTATAAGGTAAATCAAAATGAATAGGGAAAATTTTCAAAAAAAAATTAAAAGAAGAATGCTGGAGTATAATTTGTTGATTGGCTGTATTAATGAAATGATGCCTTCGGAAAATGGTTTATACAACCGCTACAGATACCCTGTATTGACAGCAGAGCATGTTCCTGTGTTCTGGCGGTTCGATCTGGACTATGCCAGCAATCCCCATTTTTTAGAAAGGCTTGGCATCAACTCTGTTTTTAACAGTGGAGCGATCAAGCTTTGGGGGAAATACTACCTTATGCCAAGACTAGAAGGGATTGACAGAAAGTCCTTTTTTGCCGTGGCAGAGAGCAAAAGCCCGATTGATCAGTTTCAATTTTGGGATGAATTGATTACCATCCCTGAGACAGAAGAACCCGATACCAATGTGTATGATATGCGCCTTGTGCAGCATGAAGACGGATGGATATACGGGCTTTTCTGTACAGAGCGAAAAGATAAAAACGCTGGTATATGCGATACTTCCTCTGCCATAGCCCAGTGTGGCATTGTGAGAACGAAAGATCTGAAAACCTGGGAACGCCTGCCTGATTTAAAAACACGCTCACCTCAGCAGCGCAATGTTGTGCTTCATAGTGAATTCATCAATGGCAAGTATGGCTTTTACACAAGGCCGCAAGATGGATTCATCGAAGCTGGAACAGGCGGAGGAATAGGATGGGGTCTCTCCAATACTATGGAAAATGCAGAGATACAAGAGGAAATCATTGTAGACAATCGAGTTTACCACACGATCAAGGAAGCCAAAAATGGCCTGGGGCCTGCTCCCATTAAAACAGAACATGGATGGCTGCAACTGGCTCATGGCGTTCGCAATACAGCAGCAGGACTTCGCTATGTTCTCTATGCCTTCATGACAAGCCTGGAAGAACCATGGAAAGTGACACATCGTCCAGGAGGCTATCTTATGGCCCCGCAAGATACAGAGAGAGTAGGCGATGTTTCGAATGTTGTCTTTTCCAACGGATGGATAAGCGACGACGATGGCAAACTTTATATTTATTATGGCTCTTCCGATACACGCCTCCATGTAGCTTCTACAACCATCGAGAAGATGATAGACTATGTCATGAATACACCTTCTGATAGCTTGACTTCGGCCCAGTGTGTCCGCCAACGCCAGAACCTGATCCGCAAAAACAAAGAGCTGAAATACGAAGATCTATAAAACAAAGGCGTATTGGTGTTACCTTCAGAGCAACTCTAAGGCTACAAATCGAAAAATTGTAGCCTCAGGGTTGTGCCATATAGACCAAAGGATACATAAATAGAAAAGCCCTGACAAGCATAAACCTGCGCCTCTTGCAATACCTCAAGACAACCAATTCTCTTGACAATCTCCCTTTTCCTCTTTATAATCAGAAAGTTATGTTAAATTTAAATTACTTTTTTGAAAGGCTAGAACTATGAGGAAACTAAAATTTTTATTCAGCATCGTTCTGTTTTTACAAAGCGTTCTGTTTGCAGCCAGCATTGCTGGAGGTAGTGAACTTCTAACCCAAGGCTATGCAAACCAATTGGAAACCTGGTTAGGAGAAGGAAATATCACGATTACCAAAATCTATAGCAAGCAATCTGGACACACTGCTGCTAATTTCCACAGTGCCGTAGATGGACAGGGGCGTACCTTTTCCATCATAGAAGTCTTAAAGGTAGGTACGACTAGCAGTAACAAAGTAACAGACTACCAGATTGTTGGTGGATACAACCCACAAAGCTGGAATAGCTCTGGTAACTATAACTATACCTACAATGACAATGACAGAACCGCTTTTCTTTTTAATTTGACAAAGACGAATGTTGGAAGATTGCACCAAAAAAAAGATACTGAGACAAACTACTACTATCAAGGCACAAGTTATGGTTATTACCAGACATACAATCATAGTAGTTATGGTCCTTATTTCAGCGCATGGGATTTACGCATAGACGATTATGCGATGACCACAGGTTTTTCCCATCTTTATGGCGTAACCTATGGCGCAGACAATGGACAAAATATGAATGTCGTAGGCCAGACAAACTGGGATCATTCTTATCTGGACATTGGTAAAATCGAAGTATTTACCATTTCCCAGACACCTATCCCAGAGCCAGGGAGCATCTTATGCTTGATGCTAGGTCTACTTTCTTTTATATGCTATAGAAAAAAATTATAAAATAGTTTTTCCTAGATGTCTTAGGTATTTGTTCAAAAGTTTATGTCCTAAAAATTTTTAGCAAGAAGATCACAAAGGAAAAAATGAGAAGAACACAAAGAGGAAGATATGAAACCATCTTTCCTCGTGTTCTTCTTATTCTTCAAAGACTTTTGAACATTTGCCTATGCTGCCCACCTTCTTTAAGAAGTTTTATATGACAAATCAGTACAATCCTCAAAAAAGTTTTTTTTATTTTACCACGCAAAGGCCTGTTACTATCTTGATGATCGTTGTAGGGATCTGTGTTTTTGGGGGGATTTCCTATCATCAGCTTCCCATGAACTTGATGCCTGATATTTCTTATCCTTCCCTGACAATCAGAACAGAATATCCTGCAAGTGCTCCAGAAGATGTGGAAAATAGTATTTCCAGGCCTCTGGAGCAGGCTTTAGGTGTTGTGGGAAATTTGGTTAGCATTGCCTCTACTTCTCGTGCAGGGCAATCGGATGTAAAGCTAGAATTTACCTGGGGCACAGATATGAACGAAGCTTCTGCCGAAGTGCGGGAAAAATGCGATCAGATCATTTTACCTGAGGACGCGCAACGTCCTTTGCTCCTGAGGTATGATCCCACTCTTGATCCTGTCTTACGCATTGGCTTGTATGGCAACACTTCTCTTTTCTATCTTCGCTATCTGGCGGAAGAAAAAATCAAGCTCCTTCTGGAAACATTGGAAGGGGTCGCTGCTGTCAAAGTCAAAGGTGGTCTGGAAGAAGAAATCCGCGTAGAAATAGAAGCCCATAAGCTCAATTTGATAGGCATAAGCATCCAGGAAGTCAAAAATCGGTTGAACCAGGAAAACATCAATCTGGCTGGAGGCAATCTCAAAGAAGCGGATACAGAATATCTTGTGAGAACATTGAATGAATTTAAAAATCTGGAAGAAATAGAAAATATTGTCGTTGGATATAAAAGCGGTAAAGAAATCAAAGTCAAAGATATAGCCAGAGTTCATAAAACAGCGAAAGATAGGGAAATCGTCACTCGTATCCGAGGTAGAGAAAGCGTAGAGATTGAAATATACAAGGAAGCGGATGTCAATATCATTTCTGTTGCCCAGAGAATCAAAAACAGGCTTGTGGGAACAGCAGAACAACAAAGGTTTGTAAAAGCTTTGAAGGATAAAGATAAGGATAAAGATAAGGATAAAGATAAGGATAAAGATAAGGATAAAGATGCTAAAGGGTATGCGGATAAAAATAAAATGCTGGCGATGCAAATAGCTCAAATGACTAATTTTATAGAATATACCTTACCAGAAGGCATCCAGGTTGAAATCCTCTCTGACCCTTCTCTTTTTATCCAAAGTGCCCTGGAAGAGGTAAAATCTACAGCTATATCAGGGGGGATTCTGGCTGTTTTGTTGCTTTTCTTATTTTTACGAAGCTTCAGCGCGACAATCATCATTGGAATTTCCATACCCCTTTCCATTGTAGCCACTTTTGCACCCATGAAAATTTTTGGAGTTTCCCTGAATATCATGTCATTAGGTGGATTGGCACTCGGAATCGGAATGCTGGTGGACAATTCTATTGTCGTTCTGGAAAGCATAGCTAGGTGTAGGGAAGAAGGCGATAATTTCCTGGATTCCGTGGTTCGAGGTACAACAGAAGTTGGTTCAGCAGTTGTTTCCTCCACCTTGACAACCGTGGCTGTTTTTTTCCCGATTGTTTTTGTAGAGGGAGTCGCAGGACAGATCTTTGGTAGCATGGCAATGACCGTGGTCTTGTCCCTTCTTGCTTCTCTTGCTGTATCTCTTTTTCTTATTCCTATGCTTTCCTCTCGTCGACTTTCTGGTATGGAAGGCCATAAATCAAAAGAAAATTCGGAGAATATCGTTGTTTTTTCAACACAGGAATGTCTGAACATCGAGAAGATCAAAGAAAAAGGTTTTGGGCGATTTCTTTTGCTTTTTCTTGCCAGCCTTCTTTACACTCCTGTTTTAATGATCTCTAAAATACTACAGATTCTATTTGCCTTTTTGATCTTCATCATCAAATTCGTTTTTCTTCTTGTTTGTCTGATTCTCTTGCCCTTTTTTGGGATATTGAATCTGTTCGGTATTTCTTTGTATTATCATCCCTGGCTTACAAACCAGGCGGCTTGCCATACTTTTCTACTATGGAATTTTTCCCAAAAGATATGGCCTGCTTTTTTTTGCAATTTCCCTGTAGAATCTTTATTGAAGGACATGCTACGAAGCAAGGATTCTTTTCAAAAAGCCCAATGGATAAAAAAAATTTTGTCTATTCTTTTTTTCCCCTTATTTTTTGTTTTGAGGCTTGTAAGATTTCTTTTGGAATCCTGTTTTGATATTGTTTTCCACCTGTTTCATAGCCTATTTATCTTGATTTTTATCGCAGCGAAAGGGATATTTCTGGTTGTGAGAGCATTACTTTCTGTTCCACTTGCTTTTATTCTGATTATTTTTGAAGGATTTTATAAAATTTTAGATTGTATCATCCAAAGATTTCTAATATTTTCTCTAAATAATTGGGCTTTATTGCTTTTTGCTATATCCTTGCTTTTAGGCTATTGTATAATAGAAGTAGCCCCCAGATTGGGTAGAGAGCTTATTCCTGAAGTGCATCAGGGAGTATTCCACCTGGAAATCACTTTTCCCGTGGGAACTACAGTAGAAAAGAACGACCGTCAGATCAGACCCATAGAAGAATTTTTGCTCAAACATAGCAAAATCAGCAAAATGGGAAGCGTTGCAGGAAGCGATAAACTATCTAGCACAACAGAAGAGCAGGGGGAGCATACTGCAAGGATTACCATAACTCTTTCCATTCAAAAAAATAAAAAAGAAGAAGAGGAAAAGCTGATCCAGGAAATCCGCCAGGAGCTTCAAAACTATGCTGGTATGGAGTGGAAAGTATCCAGACCAGTGCTTTTTAGTTTCAAGACTCCTATTGAAGTAGAAATACATGGCTATCATTTACAAAAACTCCATGAGATAGCACGGCAAGCGCAAGAAAAAATAGCCTCTATCCCAGGGATCTATGATGTAAAATCCAATATTGGCCGAGGAAATCCAGAAATACAGATTGTTTACAATCGAAATCTTATGGCTCATCATAACCTTAGCCTCATGGACGTTGCAACATTGGTAAAAAGCAAAATAAAAGGAGACGTTGCAAGTCGCTTTAAAGAAAAAGATCGCAAAGTGGATATTCTCATTCGGCTTTCCCCTGAAGACAGGGAAAGCATACAGCATTTAAAAAGACTGGTTGTCAACCCAGGAGCATCTAAACCTATTCTTCTTTCTACTGTAGCGGATATTGTTTTAAATGAAGGCCCAAGCGAAATCAGAAGAATCAACCAGCACAGAACGGCTGTAATTACTGCCAATATATTGGGAAAAGACTTACAGACCGCCAATAATGATATATACCAGGTGCTGCAAAATATGGAGATGCCCCAAGATTTTTCCTTCACTCTGGCAGGGCAAAACATAGAAATGCAAACATCCCTAAAAAGTCTGCAACTAGCACTGTTTTTAGCTATTTTTCTCGTCTATATTGTTATGGCTTCTCAATTTGAATCTTTATTGCAGCCCATGATTATTATGTTTACCGTTCCTCTGGCTTTCATAGGTGTGGTTTTAACCCTGGATTTTTTCAAGATTCCTTTAAGCATTATGGTTTTCTTAGGTATGATTGTGCTGGCAGGAATAGTTGTCAACAATGCGATTGTTCTTGTGGACTATATCAACCAGCTAAGAATCAGAGGGATGAGTAAAAGAGAAGCCATTCTCAAAGCGAGTCAGGCCAGACTTCGCCCTATCCTTATGACGACAGCAACAACAGTTCTGGGGCTTTTGCCTATGTCTATAGGCTTGGGAGATGGGTCAGAGATGCGCATTCCTATGGCTATTACGGTGATCTCTGGACTGGTAAGTTCCACCGTGCTTACTCTGGTTGTGATTCCCACTATATATAGTCTTCTACAAAGAAAGGAATAAAAGATCTTTTCTTTTAACTTTTTTTTTGCTAAAATCTCTTATGGTTGCTCTTCACTTATTGCAGAAAGAAGAAGCCAGAAGAAAAAAATATAATTTTTAAGGAGCTGCCTTTGACAAGATTGATTTTTTTTCTTTTTTTTCTGATTTTGCTTTTTATCCTTGCTGTTGGAACATTGTACTATCTCCAGGACTATTATCCAAAATTTTACACATATCTTTGTCTGGAAACAAAAGAGTTCGGGCCTTACTTTCAGTCAGCGATAGAAAAAGCAAAATCCTATGACATCCCTTCCTGGTCAGGAATAGCGTTAGCTTTCGCTATTGCAGGGATTTATTTACTTGGGGCAATGATGAATAATTTAAAAAGAAAAGAAAGAAGAAAAAGTTCTTTTGCATCATACTTTTTTTGTATTGTTCTTACATTTGCGCTAAGTGCTTTTTTTGCTATTTACTATTGGCCTACAGATACAATCCAGATAGGAGATTTATTTACCATAAAACGAGGGCCTAGAGAAGTCTTTTTCAACAATGCAGTCCATATCGGTATTCTGGTAGCCACATTCCATATGTTTATTTTTCTTCTCATGAATTTACACCACTGCCTTTTTTATCGCCCTCAGGAAAAGCATTATCCTCGTACTTATGATAATTAAAAAATAAGATTGGAAGATGAATTAGCCTCCTTCGGAGGCAATCTTTCCCGTGCGTAAGCTGTAATCTTATCGTTATCTTAATCGTAATCTTTATCGTTATCTTAATCCTTATCCTCTATGAGCATTGATAAAGATAAAGATTACGATAAAGATTACGATAAAGATTACGATTAAGACAAAACTATAATTTCCTATACAGCAAGTAGCCCAATTTTAAAAGATTACAGATGCGTGTTGGCGCATTGCTATTGAACAATAGCATCTGCTCCAGCAGGCAGAATTGTATGCAGCTCAAACAAGGCACTTTATTTTGACTATTACTATTTTTACTGATAAAGAGGGAAAAATGAAAGGCAAGGATGAAAAAAAAGAAAAAAATATAAATACTGAATGGGTATGCGAGCAGACGATACAGGAAGATTTTTCTTCTTTAGCAAAAGAAGAGATAGAATTAGAGAAATCCTCTGAAGATAAAGGAAAAGTCGCCCATTATGCTTATGAGCAGACGATACAGGAAGATTTTTCTTCTTTAGCACAAGAAGCTGAGCCTGCAAAGATTCAGAAAAATAATACAGGGCATTGCGTCTATGAAAATACAGTAAATGAAGACTTTCCTCTTTCTTCTAAAAAAAATGCAGAGAATATAGATTCTCCTCAAGAAATTATAATACCCAAAAAAACATCCTTTGATCCCCAGAATCTCGAAAAAATTTATAAAATTCAAAAAGAAATTGCCAGGGGAGGCATGGGGGTTATTCATAAAATATGGGATCAAGACTTGCAGCGTGACCTGGCTATGAAAGTATGGCAGCCCCAGGCAAATGAAAACGAAGCCTGCGCAACGTTTCTTGCAGAAGCGCGCATTACAGCCCAGTTGGAACATCCTAATATCATTCCTGTCCACGATATCGGGCTTATGCATGATAAAAAAATTTACTTCACTATGAAACTCATTAGTGGTGAGGATGTAAGCTGTATCATAAGAAAGATTTTTCTTAAAGAACAAGAATATTTAGAAAAATATACCTTGCATGCTCTGCTGACTATTTTCCGTAAAGTCTGTGATGCTGTTGCTTTTGCCCATTCCCGCAATATTGTCCACCGAGATATCAAGCCTCAAAACATAATGGTAGGAAAACACGGCGAAGTTTTGCTTATGGACTGGGGGATTGCTAAAATCTTTGGCCAACAAGAAAAACAAGGCAAAATTATGGGAACGCCTCATTATATGTCTCCAGAACAATCCAGAGGCGATAACAAGGCAGTAGATAAACGCAGCGATATTTATCTTTTGGGAGCGACCCTCTATCACATGCTTACTCTCTATCCTCCTCACAAAGGCAGCAATATACTAAAGACATTATACTTTATTCAAAAAGGGATTATCGATCCACCTCATGAAAGAAATCGCTCAAAGCAAATCCCTATGGAACTTTCTCGTATTGTGATGAAATGCCTCTCTCTCAAACAGGAAGATCGATACCAGACTGTAGAAGCTTTGTGTGAAGACATAGACAATCTCATGTCAGGGACAATTTCCTCCAAGCCCGTGACCTTTAAAAAAGGCGATTTCCTCATGAGACAAGGGGAAGAAGGAAACAATGCTTATAGCATTCTTTCTGGAAGTGCTGAAATATTTCAGAATATTTCAGGAAGAAGTGTTCTTCTGGCTACATTGGAAACGGGAAGTGTTGTGGGGGAAATGGGGCTTATTTCTTCAGCTAAACGCTCGGCAGATGTTGTTGCTAAAGAGGATATGGAAGTTTTAGTCATCGATAAAAAATTGCTCAAAGAAGCCCTGGATAGAATGCCTCCCTGGATGGAAAAAATTGTTTCTACTCTGGTGAGTCGCCTGCAAACAGCCAACAACAATGTCCATCCTCTGAAAATTGGAGATCCTGTATACTATATATTAAACCATCTAGGCATCATGGTATCCTTCCTTGCAGCAAAAGCTTCTATAACCCAAATAGAAGAATATGAAATTTCTTTCGATACAATAGCAAAAGAAATTTCTATAACGCTCTGCATTTCAGAAGAAAAAGTAAAAAGTGTACTCTCTATCCTCTTGGAAACTAATCTATGCGAACGGACAGAGGAAAACAAATTCCATTTTAAAGATTTTCTACTTTTTTGCCATGTGCTGATGTTTTTACGAAACACATTGGAAATAGAGATATCCGTAGATTGGATTGGAAAGCTACCTGCTCTGGATCAGGAAAAGAATATCAGAAGATGCCAGATAGCAGCTCAACTTTCTAAAGAAGTCAAAGAGTTTTTATTGAATATTCCCATTTATGCAAAATATATTAAAAATTAAAACCTTAAAAATAAAAAATTTGCTGGCTCTAACAGAATCTGTGGTATTTATAGTCCATAAAAAAAATAAGACTGAA
>CALKWO010000092.1 GCA_938003875.1 uncultured bacterium | reverse complement strand
AATCTTTCGTAAGCTCTTGGTAATCAATAATCCAGATTTAACATTGTCAAATTACGGGAGTTCTAACAAAGATAGCTTACGTTCAATTTTTTTTGTAAACCCAATATAGCCAGGATCTTTTGCCTTTTCCAGAGCTTTTTTCAGAATAGGGATAGCCTCTTCTATATCATAGTTTAGGATAGCTTTAAAAGCTTCTTTTACTATAAGGGGATTAGGGTCATCGAAGGCTTTTTCAATAGCAGCCAGACCATCCGATGAAGCGAGTATACCAAGAGACTTGATGGCAGAAAAACGTAAATCAAAATCTTCGTCATCTTCTGATTCGAGATCTAGTTTTGTTGCAGGACGAGGAAGGCGGAGGTACAATTTTGCTATAGCACGGGATGCATCTGGGCTACCAATTTTAGCCAGTGTTTCCATAGCCATACGCCTGAAGGCTTTTGGGCCCTTTTCCAAATTTTGTATTAAAGGGGATACCGATGATTTTCCAATTTTAACAAGGGCTTGAGAGCATAGCATCCTTCCTGTGGAGCCTATAGAAGGATGAGACATAGCATAAAGTATATAAGGTACGGCATCTTCTTTTAAATAGACAAGCTCATCTCTTGCTTCTTCCCAATATTTTGCCAGATCTTCATCTCTATCTTCCAGGGAGACTTTTTTCTTTCCACCATAGAAAAATTTTAGCATAAAAATACAAATGGCTTCTTTTCCCACCGCACCCATGTTTATAATTTTTTCTCTGGCCTCTTTCCATTCTTTCTTCTTGGAACCTTTGTAAAATACAGAAAGCCATTCTCTAAGATTTTGCCTTTCTTCTGGAGATATTTTGGCTGGTGCTGAAGATTCTTTTATATCGATATCTACAGGTTCAAAAGATTCTTCTTTTGGAGAAAGCAATCGTTGGTTGCTTTGGCATCCCATTAATAAAAAAATGGCAAAAAATATACAAAATAGATTTTGTCTGGACTCCATATATTTATCCCCTTGGGAAATCATTTAAAATTTTCTTCATTGTATGTCAAGCCCTCCTGTTAGCGTGCTTTCTAACCAGTCGCCTTTTTTTGCTATGTATTGTATGACATCATAGATAGACTGAGCATCAAGATCGGTGAAAAAAAAATTTTCTGTAATGACATAATATTCCTCATTTTCGATTCTGGCTATACCAATAGACCCATAAGACATGGTAGGATTCATTCTCAATAGAGCGCGATCTTTCTGGGGATCTCTGGCAGAGGCGCAAATCGTTCCAAGGCTAAGAATATTATGACCTTCTCCCTGTGTTATATTATTCAGGATTAAATTTTGCTTTCTTCCACAAGCAAGCTGAACTCGTAAAATATAGCCGCTGGAACTTTTCTTATAGGAAATATCAGGATTTTTTGAAATTTCCTGTATTAAAGTTTCCAGCTTATTTTTCTGGCATTCATTTTTTTGCTGATCAGGTATTTGCCTGCTATAGGATTGAATCAATTTTTCCTGCGCAAAAAATTGAGTCCTTGTATGGGAGTTTTCTACAGGTAAAGCAATATCTAGCAATATAGCATCTTGTGAATTTTCATAGCATATACCTGTATCGAACCATAAACGCACAGGAGTTGCATCACGATATAAGGAAAAGAGGATTCCCCCTTCTACTCTATCTCCGTTGTTCAATATTCTATCAAGGTAGCCTTCTGGAGGAAGAGCTTTGTTTAAATATCCATCAGCATCTTCCAGATAAAAATGGTTGTAGAGAATATTTTTTAGCTCCTGGCCTGAATATTCTATAGCAATTTGGATATAAACTATATCCTTTTCATTTTTTCTCTCTTTGTTGCGTATCCATTGACTACACTTGCCATTATTTACAACTCGTTCTCCTTGTAAAAAATCCAAAATCGAAAATTGATACCATTCTTTAATCGTATCGAGAGTCAATTTCATATATTTTTCCTTAAAGAGTGAATCTCTTGTAGGATATTTAAGGAAAATAATTCGTCTTAAACTTTCAAAGACATGAGGAATTCTGCGTTGCTGCTTGTTTTTCTGATTTGCTCTTTTAATTTTTCCATGGCATCGATACTATCTTTTTGCTCATTCAGGACTTTTCTCAGGATCCACATTCTTTTTAATTCATCTGGATCTACAAGAAGCTCTTCTTTTCTGGTGCCTGAAAGCTGAATATCCAGAGCAGGGAAAATTCTTCTATCGGACAATCGTCTGTCCAGGTGTAATTCCATGTTGCCTGTGCCTTTGAATTCTTCAAAAATCACTTCATCCATCCTGCTTCCTGTGTCGATTAAGGCTGTTGCTAGAATCGTAAGACTTCCGCCCTCTTCTATGTTTCTGGCTGCACCAAAAAATCTTTTAGGCTTCTGAAGAGCGGAGGCATCAATACCACCAGTCAATATCTTACCAGAATGTGGTGCTTCGCTATTATATGCTCTGCCTAATCTTGTGATGGAATCCAGAAGAATCGCTACGTCTTTACCATATTCTACCATTCTTTTTGCTTTTTCCACTACCATCTCTGCTACCTGGATGTGGCGACTCGCTGGCTCGTCGAAAGTAGAGCTGATGACTTCGCCTTTGACAGACCTTTGCATATCTGTTACTTCCTCAGGTCTTTCATCAATCAACAAGACAATCAGGTATATTTCTGGATGGTTTTGAGTAATGGCATTGGCTATCTTTTGCAAAAGAACGGTTTTTCCTGTTCTGGGAGGAGCAACGATCAATCCTCTTTGGCCTTTACCAATAGGAGTAATGAGATCTATGATTCTCATATCGGTTTCTGTTGGAACTGTTTCTAATATGATTCTTTCTTGTGGATGTAAAGGGGTAAGGTCATCAAAAAGGCTTTTTTCCGTTAGTTTATCTGGATCTTCATAGTTGATAGCTTCTACCCTGAGCAAAGCAAAGTATCGTTCGTTTTCTTTGGGAGGGCGTATCTGACCAGAAACTGTAGAGCCAGTTCTTATGCCAAATCGCCGAATTTGGGAAGGGGATATATAAATATCATCTGGGCAAGGCAGATAGTTGTATTCAGGAGATCTTAGAAAGCCAAATCCATCTGGTAAAACTTCTACTACGCCTTCTCCGTACATTAAGCCGTTCTGCTTTACCCTTTCTTTTAAAATTTTAAAGATCAGCTCTTGTTTCTTCAGGCCTGTATATTCTTTAATCCCTTCGAGCTTTGCAGTATGGAGCAATTCGACCATAGACATTTTTTGAAGCTCAGTAATATGCAATTCTCCCTTTTTCAGGGTTTCATACATATCTTCATTTTGGATCTGGTCTTCATCGATGTCCTCCATTTGCATTGCTGCTGATTTTTCTAAAACTTGAATTTTTTCTACGAGGTCCGCTTTTTTCTTTTTCTCTTCTAATGTATCATTTTTGGGTGCCATATATGCCTCCTACATAATTGTTTTTAAATTTTTACCTAGGCTGTTGCCTGGGTGTTACCTGGTCTGATATATATATGCATTTCAGTCCAAAGACTAAAGGCTTTTCAACTGCACAAGCCGTATTCCTTACTTTTTTCTACAATAATTTTCCAAAGATTGTTTACATTTTCCCATGTCTGGGAAATATCGCCTTTATTTTGAATAACAAAATGGGCAGCTTTTTTTTTGACATCAATAGATTCTTGAAATTGTTCTCGTATCGGGACTTCCGATTCTTTCCAATTTCTATTGTTAGACGCGCGTTTTTTCCTTACAGATAGGGGAGTGTCTACAAAGACAAGAATATCGCAAATTTCTTTTAAGCCATTTTCCCACAAAAGTGCTATGTCCAGCACAACGATTTTTTTATTTTTTTGGGAGAGATGTTTCAATTTTTGAAAAATACGTTTTCTCAAAACAGGATGAATGATTTTTTCCAGCCTGGTAAGCTCTGTGCTTTGGTTGAATACAATCTTGCCTAAAGCTTTTCTGTCTATCTTGTCTTCTACAAGCAAACTCTCACCCCATATATCTACGATATTTTTTTTTACAACTTTATATTCCAGTATTCTGTGAGCTATTTTATCTGCTTCAACAAGTTCAGAGCCTAATTTTTGAAACATTTTCCCTACTGTGCTTTTGCCTGAGGCGATTCCGCCCATCAATCCCACGATAAAAAGATTCTTTTTTTGTTCTAAAAGTTCGCTTGTCGTTTTCATGGTATTCTATTTCTGCAATTGTTCCCAATTTTTTCCATAAACTATATCTATAGGTAAAGACAAAAAAGCAGAGGCTGCTTTTTCCATTTCCTCACCGACCAGAGAACAAAATTTTTCTTTTTCTTCTTCTATAACTTCGAATATTAATGCATGGGTAATAGAACAAAAAGAAAAGAAAGCAATCATTTCTTCTTCTCTTCTCTTATGAATTCGAATCATAGCGTCTTTCTGTATATCCCATGCTGAACCTTCTAAAAGTACTTTCCAATAGAAATCTTGTGCATTCTTTTTTAATTCTTTTTGAGAAGAGGCGATTTCTGGAATTGAGCAAGATTTTTGGGATATAGTTATTACACACTTTTCTTGTTCGGCTTTTTTTATACTTTGATCCATAAATTCCTGGACTTCTTTGTATTGATGTGCATGTTTATCAATCCATTCTACTATGCTATTTTCTTGTGATACAGAATTATTTTGGATATCTTGTTCCAAAGCATAGGAATGAGCGAAATGAGCAAGCAATCGTAACTCTATCTGATTGTATTGTGCTTTTACAAAGATATGAGCGGAAGAAGCAATAAAGACAGAAGGAATATCCTTTTCTATTTTTTCTATGTCAGGCGCAGAAGAAACAATCTGGCCTGTAATGCTTCTATTGGGAAAATATTGAGGATGAATCCGACTGGTTTTCGAGTGTATCCAAGAAAAAAAATGATCATGATAAAAATTTTCTACTTTTTCTAATTCTTTATATTTCACAATCAGGCCTGGGAGTTCATGATATTTGGCTAACTCTTCTAAAGCAGGGACACTCACAGTATAGCCTGTTTTTGTTTTTTTGGTTTTAGGAAGTTGTAATTTTTCAAACAATATATAGGCTATTTTTTTTATGCTATTGATGGCAAATTTTTCTCCTGCAAGTTCGTAAATCTTTTTTTCGAAAGCAGATACCTTCTCTCTTAAGGATTGCATATCCCTTTGTAAGGCCTCTCTGGAAAGAAGAATTCCCAGTCTTTCCATTTCTGAAACTATGGGAATTAAAGGAATTTGCTTTTGTTGGAGTATTCCAAAAAGTCCCTTTTCTGTGAGGCTAAGAGACATTTGCTTTTCCAGCTTTATGAGCAAATTCAAATAAGCTCCCCAATATTCCTCTTTGTTCTCTGGTAATAGAGCAGGCATTGCCTCTCCAAGATAGTTGAGGCATAAATTTTCTAACTTCAAAGGTTTATCTGTAGGCTCTAAAATATAAGAAGCAAGAGAAATATCGAAGCCCAAAGGTTCTAAAAATACTCCCTGTGTAGCAAAGCAAGTATAGATTTCTTTCAAGCTATAGGCATTTTTTTCAGGGCCTTGCGATAGGACAGGATGGAGTATCTCTAAAACTTTTTCTTTCTCTAATCCCCTGCTATTGCATTCTATATAAACTACTTTGTTTTCACCCCATCCTAAGGATATAGTGGAAATTTTTTTCTCCCAGCAACTCTGCTCTGGCTCATTTTCTATGGCAATCGTGAAGGAAGATTGTTCTTTCAATTCTGCCAATATTTCCTCTAGCTCATGTTCCTGGGTGATCCTTTTGGCAGGATATAGATTTTTTACTGGAATGGATTCTAAAATCTCTTTGATAAGGGACACAAACCCTAATTTTTTATATAAAATAAGCAATTTTTCTGAATTTTTTTCCCGTACTTTATAATTTTCTAAACCAAAAGAAATTTCCACATTATCCTGGATAGAAAAAAGTCTTTTAGATAGAAAAGCATCTTCTCTGTATGTTTCCAGGCATTTTTTTACCTTATCGGGTTCTATTTTATCCAGGTTTTGATAAAGATTTTCCAGCGACTTCCAATCCTGTAGCAATTGCACTGCTTTTTTAGGACCTATTCCATTGACTCCTGGAATATTGTCTATCTTATCTCCTATCAGAGCAAAATAGTCCGACAAATTTTCAGGGGGAATCTGGTATTTTTCCAAAATGTCTTTAGATTCTATGATAAGATTTTTTTTGGGATCAAATATCTGGATTCCTTGCTTGAGAACTTGTGCAATATCTTTATCTGGCGTTACCAGATAGACATCTATGCCTTTATCATGGGCATGTCTTGCCAAGGTCGCCATAAGATCATCTGCTTCAAAGCCTTCTTGTTCCAAGATAGCAATAGGATAAGCAGACAGAACTTCTTTGATTATGCCAATTTGCTCCCGCATATCCTCTGGCATAGGTTTTCTATTGGCTTTGTATGCTGTAAAAATCTGGCTACGGAAAACAGGAGAAGGAAGGTCAAAACAAACAGCAAGATATTGAGGCTGCTTTTCTTCAAGAATTTTGTAAATCATCTTGAGAAAGCCATAGATTGCGTTGGTTGGCTTACCTTCTGGTGAGTAAAGTCCTGACAAAGCATAAAAGGATTGATAGCTATAAGCATATCCATCAATAATATAAAAAGCTTCAGACATAGAATATAAAATCCTAGGTTCAAGGTGGCAAAATCAGATTGTGCAAATAAAGTACATATCAGAATGGAAATCTATTCTATTATAGAATGCAATTGCTATAAATCATAGCATGATGTAAGGTTCGAAGAGTTGAGATGGTTAGGATTGAGATAAATTTCAATAAGCCATAAGTATAAAATTTTGATAAAAAGAGATTAAAATAGAAGTTATTTGATAGACAAGATTTGCTGCCTTATGGGATGCTACTGGATTTAAACTTAATCGCTAGTGAATAAAAATATAGACCAACAATATTGTATCCCTGGTTTATTACCAAGCAGGGAAAGGAATAAGAGATGTCGCCAAAAAATGAGGAATTTAATGATGCTTTGTATCATACAATGAATCGTGAGAGATGTCAAGAAAAAAGTATCAAAAATTTCTAAAATTTGTATGTGCTAATAAAAAAGGGCGTAACCGTTGTTGAGCTGTGTTAAGAATGTCTTTAATACTAAGGCTTATAACACGAAGAACACGAAGGAAAGAACACGAAGAACACGAAAAAAAATACAAAAAATATTATTTCCCTTTTTTCCTTCGTGTTCTTCGCGTCCTTCGTGGTGAAAAATATTGGTTACACTGAAGTCTCTGCTTGAGCGCAATACCAGTTACGCCCGATTAAGATTAAGACAAAACTATAATTTCCTATACAGTAAATGGGGAACTTATTTAATTCCGATTCCTTAGGATCCATGCCTCCTCCAGGCACAACAATTTCCTCCTCTACAGGAGCATAGCCCATCGCCTTTGATTTGATAGAGCCCCTATGGATTCTCATAAGTTTCTATGGCTTCTTTTTCTGTTGCATAAATTTTTAACAACGGAATTAAGCCCAGCATATTGAAAAGAGACTTGATTTTGTCTGATACTTTTACTATCTTGATACTTCCGCCTTTTTTCTGGAATTCCTCTGTCATTTTAACCAAAAGTCCCATTCCTATACTGTTTATATAGCTTACCTCGGAAAAAACCAAAATCTGGTCTTTCATGCCTTGCTGGAAATATTCCAGCAATTGCTTTTCACATACTTGCGATGTATAGGTGTTAATAGGTCCTGCGAGTTGGACTAAAGCCGCCTTATGATTCTTTAAAGGGATTTCTTTTACATAAAAAGAGAGCTTTTCTGGCTCAGAAGTATTTGACTTTTCTTCCTTATTTTCGTCTGCTTTTTTCTCTTGAAGAGAGGCGATGTCTGCTTTATTATCTGGCAGCTTCCAAAAATCATCGCTTATAGAATTTTGCAACAAGACCTCCAATGTTTCTGTCACTTCACCTCCGAAGAAAAATTTCGTCATATATTTTGGGGCTTTTTTTACAGCATATTCCCAAAACCATCCTGGTATCCCGACAAGATAGTCAAAGCGAGAGCCATGAGACTTGGGGCACTCCTTCTGATTTACCAATGTTTTTCCCCAAGACGGAAATACCATCTCAGAAGGATAAGCCCTTTTCTCTTTTTCCATACTCCATACCTTGACTGCCCCATCCAGAAAGCCTGCTGCCAAAAGGTTGTCATCTTTACTGAAAGCTAAAGCTTGTATATTTTGTGTATTTTCTATTGGAAATCGCATCATCTCGCTTGCGCTAATAGAAGAAAATACGATAATATGATCTTTCCACACACCTGCTATTAGAGTTTTTGCATGGTTAAAAGTCAAACAATTCAAAAGATGATTTTGAAGTACTTTGGGGTGTTTCGGAAAAGATTCTTCAGACATATCTATTTCCTTATTTTCATTTCTACCTATAACCTTTTCTTTTGTCCAATCTATCTTCCCTATCGAGGTATTTCCATCTTGTTGATACAAAACATTTTTTAGATCGTCAGAAAGAGCAATGACAGGTTCCTGAAAAAATTGGCGGTCATAAGTTCTTAGAGGGACATCCCATACCTGCACAGTATAGCCAATAGCGGACTGCATTTCATTTTTAATGATATATCCTACTTTCTGGCTGTCCAAACTCCATTCCAAAGACATTACAGTCCCTTGTGCAATCCCATAATTTTGTACGTATTGACTTTTGGATATTAACCCCATTCTGGTTTCCAAGAGTTGAGAGTGGAATTCTTTTTTTTCTGTATCCCATACTTTTACCACTTCATCTCCTATTGCCAGGAATTTATCGTCAGGGCTGAATTTCAGGTTGTGTACAGTGCTTAGATTGTCCTGCAATGTCCAAACAATCTTCCCCGTTTCTGCATCCCATAATTTTACAGTCTTATCATAAGAACCAGAAGCTATCCATTTCCCCGAATTGCTGAATACCACACAGGAAACGACATCTGCATGCTCTCCGATTTGCTTTTTTTCTCCTGTCTCAAGATTCCATATTTTTACTGCCCTGTCATCTCCAGCAGAGAGGATGTTTTTCCTGGAAGCACTAAAGCACAAGCTTCGAATGCATCCATTATGCTGTTTTCCCTGGTATACACATTTGGGTGTTTTAGATAACAAAGCAGAAATATCCCTTACAACAACCATATTGAAACCACACCCTGCACCTATTGTATCAGGATCTCTTGCTCCTTCCTCAAAAGAGTAAACGATCTGTTTGGTATCTGGATTAACATGCAAGTCCAAAGTATTGTATTTTCTCATAAAAGCATTGCGAAAATTATTCTCCATGCTTGCCAGTGTTTGTCCAGATAAAAGATCATATATTTTGATTGTGCGATCTTTGTTTTTTCTTGCATCTATGCTTTCCGAAGCAGAAACCAATATAGAATTATCCATAAAGGCCAGAGCTACAATCGCAGCAGAATGATAATGTAAATTATGCAAAAGTTTAGGATGTTTTGAGATATTGCATACTAAAATTTTACCGTCCTTACCACCCAGTACGATATTTTTTCCATCAGGGCTAAAAATCAGACAAGAATCGTCCAGGTTTATTTTAAATTTTTGTACGCTTTTTTGTTTTTGTATATCCCAGATCACAAGAATTTTATCCTGTGTAGCAAAAGCTATGAACAGGCTATCATGGCTTATGGCTACGTTTGTATAGTTAGAAATATCATGAAGGTATTTTTTGCTGATACCAGCACTGCGATCCCAGATTTCCATGCTATTCTTAGAACAAAGCAGTATAATGCTGTTGTTGGCTAAAATTTTTTCATCAAATTTAATTTCCGTCTCAAAGGTATGAAGGCATTTTCCAGAGGCAACATCCCAAACCTTATGATTTTTATCTCCTGCACCATAGGCTATTTCCCCATCTTGGGTTATTCCTTCAAAAAACATAGCGTCTTTTATTTTCACGGTTTCATGATATTCTCCAGAAACCAAGTCATAAAATCGAAAATAGCTATTGGAAAAAGAATTATTTGGAATCATCAGGGTTCGTCCATCTTTATGTAACTTTGCGCCTACTAATCCTCCTATGACATTCATTTCTTTAACCCATATCAAGCCATACTTTAGAAATGCGCTCAGCAATAAATCATCCGCTTGACGGCGCAGCTCTTCTGCTTCATCTCCCGATAAATTCATAACAAACTGAAGACATGCCCCGCATAGAATCCCTGACTGCCTCCATTCTCTTCTTTCATGAGCCTCTTGCGCCTTTGCCAGGGCTATTTTAGCCAGTTGAATCTTTGCCATATAGGCATCTTTTTCCTGCATTTTTCTGGATTCTTCAGTCTTAATTTGCATACTTTTTGCTTTTTCCTTTTCTATTTCTGCCTTTTTTTCGTTATCTTGTGCTATTTGACGTTGAATTATTTCACTTTTTTTCGATTCTTCGGCTTTCCACCATAAAAAGGTAGATACAGTAATCCCCACTATAAGACTCAGAAAAAGCAGCACAACAGAAAACGATACTGCTTTATTTCTCATTACCAATTTTTGGAAACGGCGAAGGTTGGTAACAGGCTGCGCTTTTATGGGGCGATTTTCCAAAAAATTTTGTAGATCTTCTGCCATTTCCTCTGCACTAGAATAACGTTGCAATATATTTTTTTCCAGGCTCTTAAGACATATAGCCTCCAGATCTGGATGAATATTAGGATTCATGGCTCTTGGACGGATAGGCTCGCATTTGCTATTGATTACCTGGGAAAGGATATTGATGTTCGTTTCTCCCTGATAAGGCGGACGGCCTACCAACGATTCATATAGCGTAGCTCCTAAAGAATATATATCGCTACGGATATCCACTATTTCCCCCATAGCTTGCTCTGGCGACATATAAGCAGGCGTACCCATAATATCGCCTGATTTAGAAAGCCCCTCCTGTGTATTTTGTTGCTTTGCCAGCCCGAAATCCATAATTTTAGGGATAAAATTCTTCATTACCATAATATTGTGTGGTTTGAGGTCACGGTGGATGATTCCCTTTTCATGAGCTGCCTGGATAGCGCGAGCGCATAGTATAAAAAGAGGCACTACATTTTTTAAGGTAATTTTGCCCTGCTGGTTCAAAGCTTTTAATGTTTTGCCTTCAATATACTCCATAACAAAATATGGTTTAGGCTTCTCTCCAACCTCAAAAATCTGAACAATGTTAGGGTGCTGCAATTGAGCCGTTAGTCTGGCTTCTTGCAAAAAACGGGCTATTTCCCTTTCATGGATATTGATACTATTCAAAACCAGCTTGATTGCAACAGTGCGGTGAAGCTTAATATCCCATGCTTTATATACAACACCCATGCCTCCTTTTCCCAGTTCAGACTCTATATTATAATGCTCCAAAGATGCTCCTGGCAACAGGACAGGCTGCTTTTTAGGGTGTACCAAAGGCTCTTGCGATTTAGCACAAGATCTATCTCTCTTTTCTGGCATAGGATTTTCTGATTCAACAATCTTTTTTGTAGTAAGATCTGGGATTACAGATTCTTCTATTTTTACCGTATCTTCTTCTGGGAGTTCATTATCTTCAATGCTACTATTCTCCACTATTTCTATCTTGTTACCCATAGAAGGAAAATTTTTTCTTTCTGGTATAAGGTATTTTTTCCAGACTGTATCCTGAGGCTGGATAGAAGGTAAATCCCTATCATAATTTTTGACTTCAGAGTTTTGATGAATATTGTTATTTTGATTCATTTTTTTCCTTGTTGAAAATATTTTATATCTCCATTTGATTAGTACAATGCGCATCTAAAATGGAGTTTTCTATCACCATATATAGCCATTCTAATTCCTGTATACAAAGCCCTCTGCCAAGATATATCTCCGCAATATTGGAGCATAGCATAATGCAATGCCCTGGCAAATGTATACCGAATCTATCTAAACCCAAAAACTGGTTAATTTTATCCGAAATCTGCCATTCTATAGGTTCAGAAAGGAGCTGCATGTCTTCTATTTCAGAAAAAAGGAAATCTTTTTTCCTTGACCATAAAGCATTTTTTTCCAGGACACTCATCTTGTCTCTTGCGACCATAATTTTTATTTCAGTACCAAAAAGACTAAAATAAAGAACAATAAAAATCCCAAGACTGCTAATACATATAAAGGTCATTAAAGATACTATAATTAGCCAGATATAAGGAAAAATTTTCCAGTGCATCAAAAAAAATGCAAGCCATATTCCTGCTATCAAACATGCTAAAAAAAGACCAGTGCCTTTCCAACGCGGGGTGATCTCAAGATAAATATTTTTATCCTCTAATTTATACTGAAGTAGCGCAGAAGAAGGCAACTTTGCAGAGCGAGTTGCTTTTCCTTTCAGCCTTTTTGCCAGACATTTTTCATCAGCAGGTTCTATGATTCTTATCTCACCCCTTGTAGAATCCAATATCTTTAAGCTCGTAAAGTGAGAAATACTTTTTGCTATGATCTTCTGTTCAAAATAATGATAGCTTTCTCCCAAAACAAGCTCTTTCTCTATCCCTACCAACTTCAGGACAAAAAGAATATATTCAGAGTTTTTTCCCTTACGTATTTCTTTCGACAAAGCAACACCATCATAGTCCATAAGACTATGATGCTTTCTAAAAAGGGGTTTGTATAATCCCCACCATTTTACCATAGCCTTTTCTTCTCTATAGAATTCTACCCCTTTTCTCTCTAAGCCCACAAGAATACCCACAACAACCAAAAAAATTCCAGAAAAAAAGGCCATAGGCAAGGGATATTGATTATCAAAACTCTGGCTATTCCAAAGGCATTCTTTTAAGGCAAAGATACCTATACATGCCATAGAAATACCTACCAATGTAAGGATAGTACTTTCCGTTCTAAAAATCAGTATGTTTGGATCAGAAGAGGATATTTGTTTCATGATGGTTCCTTATGTTTTTTAATATATTTTATTTTTTTTGAAATTTTGTGATTAATATTGTATGATTTCCCTCTCCAGGAGGAATCTTTACTTTTATCTTCAATATTTCATAGCCCTTACAATGAATTTCTATATCCATTTCCATACCTACAGGAAAGGTATCAGCAAAATTTAAAGGTTTTCCCTGTACCAGGATATTTTCTACAGGGGCAGGGAGGCCTAAAAAAGTACTAACTCCGTCGTAATAAGAAAAAGATATACGCCTTGGTTTGGCAAACAATTTTTTATGAACAGTGTATGGTTTCTCCGATGGTTCAATCTCCATTTCTTGCTTTTCGCTGAAATCATATCCTGCTCTTTCTATGTTCAAAAAATACTTCCCTGGCTTAATCAGGTCGCCATCCTGTACCATGTGAGAAATGTTGGTTGATTTCTCCAAAAGGGATACACCACAAGCTTCTGATTTATCTACAGGCTCAATATCATAGGTAACATGAATATTCAAAGGAAGCTTTTTGGCAATGAGCCTGTCTTCTAAAGTCCAAGGGTCTTCCGAAGGCCATACATGCTTTTTGATTGCTATAGGCTCATAAGCATATTGCACAATACGTACCATGTAAGAACCTGGTTTTACCATATCCCCCTGTTTATACTGCTTCTCTTGCTCAGGTTTACCCAAAGGAGCCAGGGTAATTTTATAAGGCTTGCTTTGCATATCTTTCCCTGGGACATCATAGGTAATCTTTTCTTGTAAAATTCTGGGCTTGCTTATCAGAATTTTTTCTAAATAAAAAGGCCCATCTCCTGGAGTAAGGCACAAAGTTTCTGATAAGGGAATATATCCTGGCTGTTGGATATCAAGCTGATATTTGCCAGGAGCAAAGGTATTCTCGCGTACATCTTTACCATTCAAGTGGATTAACTCAGCTTCTATCCTTTCACCTGGCGGGAAATCTCCCAGGATACAAGGCTCGATTTCGCGAGGAAAGCAAAGCAAAGATTCCTGAATTACATAAAGAGGTTTCTCTGATTCTATCAGGATTTCCTTATTTACAGGAAGGAATCCCATCTTTTCTATCTTCAGATGGTACTTTCCAGGAGAAAAAGCAGAACCATCGAGAACAGGCTTGCCATCTAAAGTGATAAGGTCTGGAATTAGAGGGCTATTGTCCAGAGAACTTGTGATTTCCTGTTGGATTCTTATCGGCGGGGAGTCTAAAACATGCTCCAGAAGATATGGCATGGAAGAAGGTTCAAGGATGATATTCGCTGCAAACTCAGGATAGCCTTTCTTTCCAAACCTTAAAAGATGCTGTCCTGGCTTTACTTCTTGGCCTGAGCGTATATCCTGCTCTCCTATTTTGATAAAATCAGGCTCTATGCTTTTGTTGTCCAGGGCTCTTTTCAGAAATATCTGTATTTTTCTGGGTTTGCTGATCAAAGTTTCTTTCAGGCAAAATGCCTTCGGATCAGGATGAATGATAATATTTTTCAAAATGGGAAAATAACCCTCTTTCTGGATCGAAAGAGTATAGGTTCCTGGCTTAATTACGCTATCTTCATTTACAGGAATATCGTTCATCGTAAATACATCAGGCTTAAGCCTTACACCAGGTGCAAAATCTCCCGTAATCTCATGAATGCTTTTGACACTTCTTATATCTTGCATGAATATCCTGATCGTGATAGGCTCCATGCCTCCTCCAGGCACAACAATTTCCTTCTCTGCAGGAGCATAGCCCATCGCTTTTGCTTGGATAGAGTATCTCCCACCAGGTTTTAGCTTTATGGCTTGATTCGCCTGAACCTGATACCGCGAATCCAAAAGCACCTCATCTGGTTCTATCTTACAGTTTTGATCTAAAGCATCTACAAAATATAAACAGACAAGCCGATTTTCCTCTTTGTTCTTCCGAGGACTCGCCTTTGGCTTCTCTTTTTTTTCTTGCCTGATAGACTCTTTTTGGCCTGTCAGGCTTTGAGCCTTCCAGGAAAGAAAAACAGGTACGCTAAACAGAAGGAAAAAAAATGGTGCCAAGACACAACCTGCCTTGATATATAGGGGAATTTTTTTATTCGATAAAAACTTCAATAGAATTTCTATAAAAATTTCCATTTGGCCTCCTATGGATTCTCATAAGTTTCTATGGCTTCTAAATCAGCAATTTATTTCGTTGTCAGAACTCCTTTGCCCTGGCATTTAGAGCACGTTATTTGGGCAGTTCCTTTACACTGAAAACAAATGCCCTTGCAGCTCCAACAAACAGGTCTATCTATATCACAGTATTTAGGACATGGCCTTTTCCCTGGATCACTGATACATTTCAAACATTTTTTATATCCATTTATGCATATTCTACATTCTCGGCCTAGTCTGTGATTATATCCCGTACCATTACACACGCTGCACTCTCCCAGTTCTCCATCTCCATCACATTTTGGACAGTCGATTTTTCTCTTGTTCATGCATTCAGAACAATATGATCCTGTCCCTCCACATATAGAGCATTTAGGATATCCATTGCTACACAATCCGCATCTTACTTTTCCATTTACACAACTATCGCATTTCATCATTTGGGATGATTGATCGGTAGTGGGTACAGAAACAGCCTGCGCTATTCCTGGCTCTTCTTGCATAAATCCTACTTTGATGAGGGACTCGAAAAGCTTTTGGACGTAGGTGTCAAAATCGGGCATGCCTCGTCGGATGGCATCTTTCATATACCGACCGTTTCTAGTTTTCATGGCGGCACCAGTTCTGACATCGATGATACGATAGCTCCCATAGTATTTTCCAGAGATACAGGCAATTTCTCCCACCAGAATATGGTCGATTTTCATTCCTATCAGAAGGATTTTGTCCTGGCCCACAATGCCCTGTCCTTCATTGAAGAGTCTTGCTTTAACGGCTTCGGGAATGTTTGCCTGATCGATGATTTCATACTGTTGCATGTCGATTTTGCCAAAGATAAGGCCACTTACTGCGGAGCCAATGTCTTTGTCTTTTTTTGGAAAGACCCCTTTCTCCTTAAAGGACAAAATTACAAGACCTTTTTTCGACGTTTGGGCCTCTATAAAAGAGAGGAATACTACCAGAAAGATGCCGATCAATTTCATTATTTTTTATTCCTTTCCAGCACTTCTCATTTGGATTGCATACAAAATTAGGCAAGATTTGAACCACAGAAAAACACAGATATACACGATAATTTTAAAACAGTTTTATCCGTGTTTATTTGTGTTAATTAATCTGTGGTTATCTTTTGATGTATGCAATCCATATGAAACACGCTGTAATTATATTTACTCAAGCTAGCAAATTCCTCTTTTGCCTATTTTTTTACACGAATGTTGAGTATATATATTTTTTTTAAAATTTTGCAACTATTCAACACTAAATACAGCACCATAATAAGCACCATCACCATTCATCATAAGCCAAAACCAATTGCAATGGTTTTCCCAATTAGATTGAAATTTTTCAACTTGATCTAATCCCGCCCATTGTGTAATCAATACACCATCTTTATTCTGGATAGTTACCGCAAAAGAACCTATAAAATCATCTCTGTCTTTAAAATTTAAAAATGGAGAAATTATTAGCGAAATGCTGCCAATAGTTTGGCAAGTACCTGTTGGATCAGGAATTTTTATAAGTATAGCTCCAGCTAATTGTTGCCATTCTTTTGATGTTCCGCCATCTTCCTCCATCATAAGTACATTCAACTGAACAATTTCTCCAGAATCAAGATTCATTGTAAAAACCTGCCTATTACGAATGTTGCGATTAGCGTCTTTCTTTCCGTCATTCATATCCCAATGGTCGCCATGATTGTAGCCAGGGACTCGTTCTATTATATTTTTTCCTCTATTGGTTTTCCCTGATATTATAAAGTACACTTCATCTTCACTACGTTCCGTTGTTTTATGGCACTCAAGATGAATGATTTTTAATGTTGCACTTTGTTGGGCAAAACTAAAAACCCCAAAAATAAAGCAAAACCCAAAAAAAGTTGTAAAAAAAAATTGTTTTTTCATTGATGAACTCCTTACATTGAAATCAAAAAAATGGGCATCTTTTTATAATTGTATAGAATAGAATGTATTAATCAGCCTTTCCAGCAGTACCTGGTTTTCTTTCTGGAACTTTTTTCTCAGAAGGTTTTAAAGTTACTTGCCAAAAATAGACATTGAACCTGATAATCCTGTTTGCCAGATAATTGCAATATCCGTAGCCTGTCTATTTCCACCATGTCATTTTTGGATACAGCCTGCCAAAATGCAATGCTAAACAAAATCTCCTGTATATCAGGAGAATCCACCAAGTCCAGGCTAAGAGATGGATTTCCAGGCTCAGGAAGTTTAGAAAAAAGAGAGAAAATTTCTTGCCCTTTAGGCAATGACTGGCGAATTTCTTCTCTTTGCTCTTTAGTTATACGGGAAAGAAGAATACGCAAGTTTTGAATTTCTTTGCTTTTCTCCCAAACTTTTTTGTATAGATTTAGGATTTTAGGATCTATATTATGAGATTGAGATTGCAATATCGCCAAGCTTAACAAAAATAGCATCACAAAAATTATCGTTTTTTTCATATAAAGCTTCCTTTTTACTCTATTCCAACCACACGATAAAGCACTTTAGTATGCTGCTCGATTTCCTTATCTACTGCTAGTGGGTCAGATAAAGATAAAAAAATTTCTAAACTTAGTGGCTTGAATTTATATTCTTGTTCCAATTCTTCTTTTCCCAACGCATCTATCAATATCATAAGATCATGCCAGAGCAATCTTAATTCCTGTGCACACGTCATTCCTTTTAAGGATGTAGGGTTCATGCCTATAATTTTATATACTAGATTGATTTCTTTCATTCGTAAATCAATGCATGCATCACGAAATAATTCTTGATCATCTCCAATAAAATCATTCCAAGCTTTATCTACATCTACATGCACTGAAAATTCATAGCTTTGTCCACAAACCAATGCAGCATAAAATATCAATAAGAATAGAATAGAATAGATTTGTTCATTTTTTCCTCCATCTCTTCTCTCTTGTATTTCATTTTGGTATTTATGCAATACAATCGAGAAGAAAAGCAATTATAATTAGTTACAATAGGAAGACGCATTTCCTACAAAGTTTTAAATAATCCTACGTTCCGCAGCTTCTAGGAAGAAAAAAAGTATTTTAAGCGGATAGAAGTAATACTTA
>CALKWO010000091.1 GCA_938003875.1 uncultured bacterium | reverse complement strand
GGACAAAGGCAGCGCGTTGCTATGGGAAGAGCCATTGTGCGAAGCCCCAAAGTATTCCTTTTCGATGAGCCTCTTTCCAATCTGGATGCCAAACTGCGCGTACAAATGCGCGTGGAGATCGCCAAGCTCCATAAGCTTCTTGGTACAACCATCGTCTATGTCACCCATGACCAGGTAGAGGCAATGACTCTTGCCGACCGCATCGTAGTCATGAAAGACGGCTTCATCCAGCAAATCGGCAGTCCTCTGGAACTCTATGAAAAACCAGTCAATGCCTTTGTTGGTGCTTTTATCGGAAGCCCTTCCATGAACCAGATTCCTGCTAAAATTGTTGTTGCTCAAGGCCAGGTAACCTTACAGGGAGAAGATTTTGTCATCACCCTTTCGGGAGAAAAAGCCAAAGCACTGGAAAGCCATGCAGGTGAAGAAATCCTCGCGGGAATTCGTCCTCAGAATATCCATCCTCAAAAAGCAGATAAGAACAAAACCTCTGTCCTTCGTGAAATAGAAGTGATCGAGCCCATGGGTACAGAAAGCTACATTTATTTCACCATGTCCAAAAACGCAGAGCGCACCTGGGTTGCAAGATGCGATGGAATGCCAGAAGTCCAGGAAGGTGAAAAAGCTGCTATGGTTTTTGACATTGACAAAGTACACATCTTCTCTAAAGATGGAAGCAAACGACTTGCTTAAGGCAAGCAAAAAGAAAGGATTTTCCCATGCTTTCCAAGCGTGTTAAAGAAAATTTTATTTCCTATGGCTTTCTTGCCCCTTTTCTCGCTGTCTTTTTGATTTTTCTTGCCTATCCTGTGATCTATTCTATGTGGCTGAGCCTTCATAAAACAACCATCTATACAAGCTGGTATGCCCCTTTTGACAGCATGAAATACATTGGTATGGGCCACTATATCAACATATTGACAGATGTGGAGTTCTGGTGGTCTATATGTCTGACATTCTGTTATGGCTTTTTAACGATTCCTACAGGGATCATGCTTTCCTTGCTTCTCGCCATTTTTCTAAACAACCAGCTTAAATTCAAATCTTTTTTCCGAAGTGCTTATTTTCTGCCCAATGTACTTGATCTTCTAGTGATAGGCATTATCTGGATATTGATCTTTAGCCCACAGTATGGGCTTCTGGAGATGCTGCTCAAAAAGATTGGCTTAGGAGGGGAAAGCGGTATTGTTTTTAAAGACGGAATTTTAGGAAACCCCTATCTCTGCTTACCTGCAATAGCCCTTGCTATGGTTTTGAAGGGAGCAGGGTTTGGAATGATTCTGTTCATAACAGCCATACAAAACATCCCTACATCGGTATATGAAGCTGCTGATATTGATGGCGCAAACTGGTGGCATAAACTTCGCTATATCACGATCCCTCTGGTAAAACCCATTATTCTATTTATGGTGATTACAGGCACAATTGCCTGTCTGACAGCTTTTACGGAAATCTATGCCATGACCACCAATACAGGTGGGCCAACAATACAGGTATTAGGACATACACTCAAATCCGCTAACCTGGCAGGCTACCATCTCTATTGGAATTTTTCCGAAGGCTACTATGGAAAGGCAGCAGCGTTCTCTTTTGTTCTTCTAGGTATCGCTCTTTTGATTTCTCTCATCAATATGAAATTGCTAAAAAGCGATAAATAAATGAGATAGGAAATATAGTATGAATCCTAAACTAAAAACCATAGCAATACGTTTTGTTTTATATACCCTCCTCACAGGAGGGGCCATCATCGTGCTTTTGCCCCTCTTCTGGATGATCCTCACTGCCTGTAAGCAAAGCGGGCAGGCCTTGGAGTTTCGCTTTTTTCCTGATGCTTTTGTCGAAAGCGAAGCAAAAACGATTCTGGCGGTGCAAGAAGGCAAGTCCCTTGCTACTTTTGAATATGATCCTCGGCTTCATCCCTCCATGCCTGCTGCCACTAA
>CALKWO010000090.1 GCA_938003875.1 uncultured bacterium | reverse complement strand
CTAGATATTAAACTTAACACGTATAATGTCTAGGTCTAAGAATCGCATGCTGTTAAGTTAAGGCTAAGACTATGCTACTTATAAACCTAGAAATCATACGCATTAAGCAATAATGACTTACATAGCAATGATTTGTAGCCGCAGGGTTGCGCCGAAAATGACCACCTATTCGAGAAAGACGACCTTCAGCGCAATCCCTGCGTCTTTGCTAATAGATATTAACGGAATCGAACCTTTTTAAGTGGCCCAGTTATAAAGGGTATTACCCAAAGACGGTATTGCCCAAAGACGCAGGGATTGCGCTGGCATCAGACTTTTGAGCAGACATGACTTTTTCGGCGTAACCCTGCGGCTACAATCTATTGCAAGACAAATCTACGACTAAGTATTTGCGCCTATTGCAAAAGTTTGCTATGATTCCGATTCCCTAGTAAGATTTAGCAAAAATGACACGTCTGGGGCTTGGCTTGCCACAGTAAATGCATTTGCCGCTTTCCTCTTTTGAATCTAAAGTAATGCATCGGATAGTCGCTTTTGTCTCTTCTTTGATTTTGATTTCGCAATCAGAAGATTCACACCAGGGCATGTGGAAGAAACCGCCTGTCTCGTCTACTTTTTTCTTGAATTCGCTATAATCGTCCACGACAAAAGTATTTTGCTTGCGGAATTCTAATGCGCGTGAGAACAAATCCATTTGTATTCTGTCTAAAATTTTGTGAGCATTAGCGCAGAATTCTTCAATTCCCATGCTTTCTTTAGTTCCTGAGAGGCGATCTACGATCATGACCTTTTGTGCAGCCAGATCTCTTGGGCCTATTTCTACACGAAGAGGCACACCTTTTTTCTCCCATTCATAGTATTTACGACCTGGCTTGAGCTGATCGCGATCATCTACGGTGACTTTGAGTCCCAGTCTTTTTTTAATGTTATGCGCCATTTCGCAGGTTTGTACCCTTTGTTCCTCTGTTTGATAAATAGGCACGATCACGATCTGGATAGGAGCGATTCTCGGAGGCATAATGACTCCCTTGTCGTCTCCGTGAACCATAATCATTGCACCAATCAGACGCGTTGTCATACCCCAACTGGTTTGCCATACATAAGACAATCCGCCTTCTTTATTCTGGTACTGGATGTTGAATGCTTTAGCGAAATGTTGTCCCAAATTGTGGGAAGTTCCTGCTTGTAAGGCTTTGCCGTCCTGGGTCATGATTTCCAGTGTATAGGTTTCATCTGCCCCTGCAAATCGTTCATTGGCTGTCTTTCTACCAAGACATACTGGAATAGCCAGGGAATTTTCCAAAAAATTGCGGTACACTTCAAGCATTTTCATGGCTTCTTCCTGGGCTTCTTCTGCTGTGGCATGAGCAGTATGGCCTTCCTGCCATAAAAATTCTGCTGTTCTCAAAAACAACCGTGTTCTCATCTCCCATCGTACCACATTGGCCCATTGGTTGATAAGAAGGGGCAAATCACGCCAGGATTGCACCCATTTAGAAAACATCGCATTGATGACGGTCTCAGAAGTCGGACGAACAATCAGCTCTTCCTCTAATTTGGATTCAGGATCAACGACAATTTCTGTTTTATCTCCCTGAACTTGTGTTTTAAGACGAGAATGCGTTACAATGGCACATTCTTTAGCAAAGCCTTCCACATGCGCTGCTTCTTTGCTAAAAAAAGATTTTGGAATAAACAAAGGGAAGTATGCGTTCTGGTGTCCTGTCTCCTTGATTCTTTCATCCAAAATTTTCTGGATGTTTTCCCATATTGCATATCCATAAGGGCGGATTACCATGCAGCCTTTCACAGGAGCGTAGTCTGCTAGCTCAGCAGCAGCGATTGCATCTGTATACCATTGTGCATAGTCTTGTTTTTGTGATACGATTTCTTTCATTAACATCTCCTTTCCTCTATTCCATAGAGGATGCTGTTTGTAATAAACTTGTATCCATTTCCAAATGAGACAAACGGTGCATCAATTCGGAAAGTACCTGAGAAATGGGTTTGCCTTCATGCAGGATTTGGTAGACTCCTTCCATAATAGGCAGATCCAACTGATTATCTTTACAATATTCATGAAGGACTTTCGCTGTATTTACACCTTCAGCTACTGCCTTCATTTCTTCTAATATCTGAGGAAGTTTTTGCCCTTGTGCAAGATAGTATCCTACACGATAGTTGCGGGAAAGAGGACTAGAGCAGGTGACAAGCATATCTCCTAAGCCAGAAAGTCCTGTAAAAGTCCACGGGCTTGCGCCAAGCTTCATCCCTAGCTTGACCATTTCTGAGATTCCTCGTGTCAGTGCCAATGCTTTTGTGTTGTTGCCAAATCCAAGTCCATCTGCAATACCAGAAGCTATAGCAACCACATTTTTCATTACGCCTCCCAATTCTACGCCTGTAACATCCTGAGAGCCATAAATCTTATACGAAGAAGACCCAAAAATGTCTTTTATTTTTTTTATGACTTCCTGATATTCGCTTGCTATTACGCCAGCAGAAGGGCTTCCTTTCAGAATTTCCTGAAAAAGATTCGGCCCAGACAGAACACCGATCTTCTTTACACAAGTTTCTTCTTTCAAGATTTCTGTCATGGAATAATGAGTCTGTGGCTCTAAGCCTTTACAGGCAGAAACCAATATCTGGTTTGCTTTAACCTGATTTCCCAATAGATAAGTAACCTGACGGAAATTGTTCGAGGGAATTGCCACCACAATAATTTCGCATCGCTTTGCAATTTCCTCTAAATCCATTGTAGGATAGATTTTTTCAGACAAAGGAATTTCATAAGTGTGTTTGCGATTGCGATGGTTTTCCTTGATATCCAGATAGGATTCCTTATCTCTCAGCCAGAGCAAAGCTTTATTTCCATTTTTTCCCAAAAGATGCGCCAAAGTCGTTCCCCAGCTTCCTCCTCCAACCACTCCTACACAATCATAGCTCTGCATACTCTAGCCCTCCATGACTTTTTCCAGTTCGTATTTTTTTAGACGATTGCTATAATAAAAGAGCAAATCTGGCTCTTGTGGATAGAGACGATCTCCTTGTCTTAGCAAGACAACTTTAGAATGGTAGATACGAAAATGCTTTAACGCCTCATCACAGATAGCATCCACACTGAGATTCTTTATATGGTCATCAATGACTATGTCGCCATTAGCCATCATTTTTTTTAATCTCGACAGTATTTTTTCCATTCCCTCATAGACTTCCTGTAAAGGGAGATCATCTTCTTTCACTGTTCTCAATAAACGATAGAGATCCATTTGAGGATAGTGTTTTTTCAAAAGATGGAATACCACAAAAGCAACAAGATGAGTGCTCATAATAACATTATTCTTGTAATAGCTTTTTTTGATTTGCTCTGCCAGCTCTTTTGTATATTGCATATCCCTCTGAGGTTCATGAGCGACCTTCCCATCCACCCATGTGTAACGGCTGATATCCACTATCCTTCCTCTTTTATCATAGGAAATGCCTTGCTTGTCTACTCTGTTTCCAAAAAGATCCATAGCAGGGCAGAAGCGAACACAGATTCTGGAATCCAATTGGAGAATACTTGTTAAAAAGTTGACAATCCGTCTTGGCTTAGAGAATTCATCGTCTTCAATGATATATCTGGATTTTCCTGTAGCTTTCAGATAGTCTTCAATCAAATGCTCTGCTTCCAGTACAAGCTGGTAGGATATGGTGCAGGGCACAACAAAAATATTGGGCTTTTCTTTGCCTTTTTTCAGGTTGTTGATATATGCCTTGATTCCTGTTCCAAGCAAACCCAATTTGAGGTGTTCTTCGATTTCCCCTGAACGGCTTCTTGTTCCCCCTGGAAAAAAAAGATTATGATAGCCACATTCCAAAGTGCATGTTGCATATTCTTTTAGGGTATCTTTATAAATACCTGCTGTTTTTTTCCTGTCTACTTTATAGGCACCCAGATTATTCATGAAATAGCTGATGACAGAGTTTGTAAAAAGATTCAGGCCCGCTCCATAAATAAAAGGTGGTAAATGGATTTTATGGATGGCAAGTCCCATTGCAATAGAATCCATATTGCTGTTATGGTTAGGAACCAGTATGATCGTGCCTAGATGTTGTAAAGCCTGTATCAGCTCGATTTCTCCCTGGATAATGAGCCTGTCTGACAGATCAGGAAGCTTAGGAAAATGAGAAAATAAGACTCCAGGTGAAATAGTATTCAGCAATATACTCAACGCAATAGGAAGAATCTTCGTAGAAAAATTATAAACTTTTGGGTTGAAATTTCCTACAATCTCCTTGCTGAAGCGTGAGATAATTTCCTGGATCATCTGCTTTCTTTCTTCATCGTTTCCCGAAAGCATCCTTTTATGGAGCTTTTTCCAGTATTGTATTTCGTGGTAAGTTTTCTTGCTTCGTTTTTCGTGATCCAGCCGTTTTCTCTCATGGTATATTGTATCATGGATAATAGTCTCCAAAGGAATCTGGCTTGATTTAGCTACCTTTTCGCCAAGAACCCGCTGGATAACCTCCTGCATAATCCATTCTTTGTGTTCTGGTTTCATGAAATTCTACCTTATATATGCTCTAGTCAATATGTTGACTATTACATTATGATAAAAATAAGATGTTATTTTGAAAACGGCAATAATGTAACAGAAATTTTTTCTACCTACAAGAGATTATATAACAAAAGTAAAAAAAAAAATTATTATCAGGAAAAAATCAGGTAATTCTTTGTTTTTATTTTATTTCTAAAAAAATTTTATTTATAATTTAGCAGGTACACCTATATTCCGCAGCTTGTAAGTGAACTTTTCGATTTTTAAAGAGAACCACAGAT
>CALKWO010000089.1 GCA_938003875.1 uncultured bacterium | reverse complement strand
GATGCTATTGCCATAGCACTACTCATTTTGCACAGGATCATTTTGACCAATACAATAATAATTTTTTTTGCTCAGACGTTTCATCTCATTTTTATCTCTCAAAAATCCTATAATTTTATAGACAAAAGAGTTGTACTTTTGTTATTTTATTTTAAATAAGTTTGGATCTATTACAAGAGGATAAAAACAAAAATCAAAAAATTCTGAAAAGGGGGTTTTCGATGAAAGGTTCTGTAGTGATAGCTTTAAAAGAAATGATAGTGGAAAAGTTTGGGATTGATAAATGGAAAAAAACTTTGGAAAAAGCAGGTATAGATAAAGAACCGTTGATTGGGCCTCTATCCAATGTAGATGATCAAACTGTAATCAAAGTAATTGGAGCATCATGTGAAACGTTGAATATAACTATGGCACAGGCATCCGATAGTTTTGGGGAATACTGGGTTACTGTGTATTCTCAAAAGTTGTATAAAGCATATTATATAGGAGTGAAAACAGCAAAAGAATTTCTTCTAAAGATGAACACTGTTCATGAAAATACGACAAAAACTGTTCAGGATGCACATCCTCCTAAATTCGAGTATGAGTGGAAAAATCCTAAAGTTTTAATCATGAAATATAAATCGGATCGTAATTTAATAGATATTATGGTCGGTCTAATCAAAGGTGTTGGAAAATTATATAAAGAAGATTTAAAAGTAAATAAATTATCGGATGATAAAGTAGAAATAATTTTTCCTGCTTAGAAAGAATATATGAAAATCAGCATAAAATATATAAGAGCAGGCTATCTTTTAATAGTATTTCTCTTCTTGCTTTGTTCTATAGTATACTATTTGGGACTTAAAATATTTTCTGACTCTTTTAACGCTATGCTTCAGAATTCGGCAGAAATATGCAATTTTTTTGTCCATAGCACAGCAAATATACAGAAAATTGTATTAATAGGTCAAAAAATTTTAAAATCGGAAAAAATAGCATCAAAAGAGGAAACAAAAGAAATAGAAAGATTAAAAAATGAGATAGCGAGAATTCCAGAGAAGTTTAAAGCTATCTGGGCTTTTGAAAGCGAAAAAGGATGCCATCTTTCTGATTATATTGAAAAATTTTGTAAATCTCATCAGATAAGGATGGACTATTATTCCGAATTTTGTCAGGCTCCATCGGCTGAAAAATTACAGAAATTCAAAAAAGCAGATGAGTTGCATAGCAGTTGTATTGTAGATCTTTATCAATGTCTGATAGATTTGGAAAATAGCATTCATCAAAAATTAGAAGAAGAAAAAAAACAGTTTTCTTATATAAAATTCAATACATATCTTGCTGTTTTTATCACTAGCATTCCAAGTATTATAATAGTTTTTATAGTTTTATTTTTTATTTTATATAAAATTTCCAGATTTTTTAGAGTGATTTTCGAGACAGGAGAAGACATTAGCCAAGGAAACCTGGAATCGGCAGAAGAAAAAACAAAGCATATTCATCAGAATAGCCTGGATGAGATGAATAGAGTCGGTAAAGTATTTGCGAACCTGGTGTCTTCTCTAAAAGGGACTTTTCAGAGCGTGACAGAAGTTTCAGTTTATTTAAGTGAAATAAGCCAGACACTTATAGCTATGAGTACAGGGCAAACAACCGAGCTTGAAAAGGTATCCTCCTCTATTGCGCAGACTACGGCTAGCACTCAAGAGATGAACGCCAGTGCCAGGCAGGTCGAAAATCGTGCTAATAAAGTCTCTTCAGCCTCTCGCTATTCAAAATCCATTTCACAAGAAGCCCAAATTGTAGTGCAGCATACTATAGCAGGTATGGACGAAATCAGAAAAAGAGTGGAAAAAATCTCTGCCCATATTTCCGAACTGAACCTTCATGCTAAAAAAATAGTCAATATTACTTCAACAATCGAGGATATTTCCGCTCAGACCAATATGCTAGCTCTTAATGCAGCGATTGAAGCTGCAAGGGCAGGGGAGCAAGGAAAAGGGTTTTCGGTTGTAGCTACTCATGTACGTGAACTGGCACAGCGAAGTGGCGATGCTTCTCGTGAGATAGGAACTATTATCAAAGAAATCCAGGAATCTACAAATTCGACATCGTTGAGCATAGAACAAGGAATCAAGCACGTAGAAGAAGGATTCTTGCTAGTACAAAAAACTTCTGAATCCTTCCAAAAGATGCTTGACGCGATGATCGAGGTCGAAGAAAGAAGCGAAGAAATACGTCTGGCTGCCATGCAGCAAACTACGGCTACTGAGCAAATAGCCCAGACAATTTTTGACATTAACGATATCACTCAACAGAGCTTCACAACCTCCAGACAAATACAAGAGTGGACAAATACTCTAAATGAAATGTCTGAAAAGCTAATAAAAATTCTTCAGCAATTTCGCGGAGAGATTTAAAACTACAGGAGATCTTGTTTAAAATTTCTTGATTCTGTAATATTTATATGATATGGTATTGTTTTACATTTTGATGGAAAAGCCAGGATATTTTTTGTAATAATCTTCAAGGAGATAGAAATGTTGGCAAAGTTTTTTTTGAGATTAGTTCTATTTTGTCTGTTCTGTTCTCTTTTTACATCATCCATTTTGAAAGCTCAAGATAGCTATGAAATGACAGATGATGGTGTATACTTTTCTTCCCCTTCGCATGCTGTTGTAGAAAAGAAAGAATTTTTCGATATTCACCCTTATGAATGGAGCCTTCGCTTTGGGGGTGGCTATGCTCTTTCGCTCCTGGATTTTGATTTCAAAAGAGAGGGTATACTGGAAGGCGTTGAGGCATTCGTTTTAGATAAAGACGAAAAAACAGGATTCAATTTTTGTATGAATATAGAAGGCAAAGTTGGTATGCCAAAGCCTTTCGATAAATTCGCCGTAGGTGTTTCCATAAACTACCATTTTACCTCTGCGGAAGAACTAGAAATCGATATACAAGGGGCAACCAATGTTGTGGCTTCTGAAGATGATGTAACAAAATTTCATGTTTTATCTTTTATGGCCTTTTTGGAATATCGCTATCCTTTCCAGGTAGGAAAAACTTGGATTAGCCCTTACGCCAGAGCAGGAATCGGGCTGAATATCAATATGAATAGCAACCGAGATTTGTTCGATGTAGAAGATGCGACCCTTGCTATGATGTTTGCTGTTGGCTTTGAATACCACGTTTCCTCTAAGATGAGTCTATTTTTTGAACCACGTTGGCATTACAACCGTGCAGACTTTGTGTTCCGTCCTTTCGATGGGCAATCCAGATTCAAAGGCACAGTAGACCTTTCCAGCATTGCCTTTTTAATTGGAGTTAATTTTTATTTTGGAATCGGAGAAAACCTGTAGTTTACTCGTTTAGAGGAGAAATTTCATGAAAATCTTCTTGTTTCTTTTTTGTATTTTGCTTTCTTCCCTCTTTTCTCAAAGTGTGAAGGAAGTGGATGCTATGCTTTCCTTCAATCACAAAGCAAACGATCTATTGTTGCGTTTTAAAGAAGGTACTTCCGCAGAAATAAAAGAAATGATTTTCCAAAAATTGGGAGCTATTTCTGTAAAAGAATATGAGCTGGTTACAGATTTATATCTGGTGACACTACCAGCACGAAGCGACCTGAAATCTGCTTTGATATGGGCAATGGACAACGAAGAAGTTATGTATTCAGAGCCTAATTATGTAAGGAATCTTTTTAAAGAACCTAATGATACTCTCTATCAGGATATATGGGGTCTTAAAAAAATCAAAGCTCCTGCTGCCTGGGATGTAAGTACACAAAGCAGTTTCATCGTTGGCGTGATTGATTCAGGAATCACTTATAACCATGAAGATCTAGCTGCCAATATGTGGATAAATACGGCAGAACAGAACGGAACTGCGGATAATGACGACGATGGCAATGGATATGAAGATGATATTTATGGATATGATTTTGCCAATGGAGATGGCGATCCTATGGATGAGCCTGATGGCAGCGAAATACAATATCATGGTACTCATGTTGCAGGAATCATCGGGGCATTAGGAAACAACAATCTTGGCGTAGTAGGAGTCTGCTGGAACGTTAAGCTGATGGCACTGAAAAGCTATCAGAACGGAACAGGAAGCGTCGCCCATTCTATCGAAGCCTTGCAATATGGCATCAAAAAAGGGGCGAAAATTTTCAACATGAGCTATGGCCAGAATGTGTTTTCTAAATCAGAAAGTGATGCCATTGAACATGCTAACAGAAAAGGCGTTCTTTGCATTGCAGCAGCAGGAAACGATAGTGCCAACAACGATGTCAATCCTATGTATCCAGCTAGTTATAGCCTGCCCAACCTTATCTCTGTAGCAGCTTCTAATGAAAATGACCAGCTTGCCGATTTCTCTAATTTCGGAGCGAACAGCGTTCATCTGATGGCTCCTGGAGTCGGAATATTCAGTACGATTGGCGGTGGTTATGAAGCAAAAAATGGAACCTCTATGGCTGCGCCTTATGTAACAGGCTGCTCAGCTCTTTTGTTCCATAGATTCCCAGAACTGACACCAGAACAAATTCGAGGAAAAATTTTGCGGAATGTCACGAAGTTGCCAGGCGGGCGACAGAATACCATCAGCAATGGGCAGATCAATATTCAACAAGCCATAAATGATGTGCAGGAAGTCAAAAAAAACTACGGTGGCGGTGGTGGAAGCGGATGTACTTCTTCTCATTGCCCAAATAGTACTTCCTGGGATTTCATACCCTATCTATTCCTGCTTTTGCTCTTTGCTTGGAAAAGAAAATAATAAGCAGATATGCCACAGAAGTCTTTAGCATATATTGAGTTATATACCAATCTCAGACCCAAATGGGCAGAATATAATAACCAGGGGCGTTGCCCCTGGTTATTCATAAAAAAATAGGAAAACTACGATGAGATGGAAAATTTTTTGCAAGCAAAAAAAAACACTCTTCTTGATAGCAGGTATTGTTTTGTTCTGGTCTTTTATGTCGTACAAATTGGTATTGCAGGAATACTATCCTGATAAATCCAGCGTTGTAGAAAGCAGCTATAAGCAAACATTGGCGGATATCAAGACAGAGCAAAAAACGACAATGGGAATATACTATGGCATCACTTCAAAAACAAAGATTGGCTATATGCAGACGACATTCCATCCTCGTGAAGATGGGACATTTGATCTGGATACCAGTTGCCGTTTTACCCTGCCAATCACATCCATGTTTTTATGGGATCAACTGAAATCTCTGTTCAATGTAGAATCCGATACAATCAAAAAATTTGAAATTTCTTTAAGCAGCAATGTTTATGTTGGCCCAGACTACCAGGTAAAAGAAATTTCTCTTTTTTTGAAATCTAGTTTTTTAGATCTTGCCTGCAATGGGAAAATACGAGGCAACAAACTTTCCTTAGAGATTCTAAAAAATGGCGAAAAAATATCCCAGGCAATTACCATTCCCGTTGATACAATGGTCAGCAATCCTATAGGATTTAGTGGAAAATATTCTAATCTAAGTATAGGAAAAAAAATTCAAACAAAATGGTTTGATCCTATCACGCAGGGGTTTCGCACTACAGAGTCTGTGGTCAAAGGGAGAAGCGATCTTCTATGGCATGGGAAAAAAATTCCGGTTTATATTATTCAGACTTCTTTTTCTGGTCTAAAAACCACATCCTGGGTAGATGAAAAAGGAGAAATCTATCAATACCAGTTTTCTTTCCTGATGTTCATTAAGGAGCCGCAAAATAGAAAGATTTAATTTTCTAGACTCTCATGTAAACTTATCAAGGATGTTTCACAATGGATGAACTCAATAAAATGGATTTTCTGGAAGACTTTCGTTCTGAATGCAAAGAGCATTTATCCAATTTAAACCAGTTGTTGCTTGAATTGGAAAAAACACCCACACAGACAGGGATCATAGAGTCTTTAGGCAGAGAATTTCACACTTTGAAAGCGGCTGCTCGTCTGATGGGGTTTGAAAAAATTGAAAAGATTGTCCATAAATTAGAAGATCTTTTTGGCGCAATATACAATAAAAAGCTTGCTTTTAATTCTAAAATCAACGATATTGCATTGAACACTCTTGACAGAATTGAAGAGAGTGTAAGGATCCTTCCTCTCGAAAATCCTGATATTGATTTAGAAAAAATGGAGCAATATATTGACCTGGCCAAAGAAGGTCGTGTAGAAAATATCGTCTTTAAAAGAGAAAAACAAGAGCCTGATAAAGCAGAAGAAAAGAAAATATTGCCTGTTCCAGAACCACAGATACCCCAAGAAAAAGCCCAACCCAATAAGCCTTCTCCAGATGTTTCCCTAGAAAAGCCGAAAGAGGTTTCTTCCAATACGCTATTGGATATAGATTCTCCTGATAGTATCAGAATCCGCACAGAAAAATTAGACCAGCTCTTCAATCTCATAGGCGAGCTTGTTATGTTTCGCCTACGGTCTCAGGAAACAGAAAATCAATTGCTTAAGCTTTGCAATATGATACAAAATTTTAAGGATGACTGGGAACATACCCGCAATAGCAAAACAGACGAAGAACAGAGCTTAAACAAGGTGCGCGAAAAGCTCTCTCATATTGAAAAAGTATGCAGTTCTATCCTATATCATAGCAATGCCAATGCAGCACTTCTCAACAATGTTTCCGAGGGTTTAAGAGATAGGATTATGCAGCTTAGAATGCTTCCCTTAAATCATTTGTTCCAGAGCATGCCCAGAGCCTTGAGAGATATAGCGAGAGAAGAAGGCAAAGATGCTGCTTTGATTATGGAAGGGGAAGATATCGAGATCGACCGTAAAATCCTTGAACAGATGAAAGATCCCATGCTACATCTTATACGAAACGCCATTTCTCATGGTATTGAGCTACCCCAGGAACGCATTGCCATAAACAAAGAGGCCAAGGGCATCATCAATATTAAATCCCGCAGGCAAGGAAATCAGATATGGATTGAAATTTCCGATGATGGCAGAGGGATCGATTCTAAAAGAGTCAAAGAAAAAGCATTGGAGTTGGGCATCATTACGGAGCAAGAAGCACAAAATTTCACTGAAAAAGATATGCTCCAGCTTATTTTTAGGCCTGGTTTTTCAACAAGAGACAAAGCATGTACGATTTCAGGCAGGGGCGTAGGTTTAGACATTGTAAAAACAGCAGTCCATAACCAAAAAGGGAGTGTGGATGTTGCTTCTGAACCAGGAAAAGGCACAAGCTTCACGATTCGTCTGCCTCTTAGCCTGGCAACTTCCCATGTTCTCCTTGTAAGGCTGGGAGAAGAAATTTACGCTGTTCCTCTGGATTCTATCCAGGAAATTGTTCTCTTTAAAGCAGAAATAATAGAAAAGATAGAGAACCGAGACTGCATCTATCTTCGAGATAGGACGATTCCTGTAGTCGATCTTGCTGCTGTATTGGAGCGTCCTTTCCGTTGTTCTGAATCGAAAAGGCAAACAGCCTTAGTGGTATCTACATCCGATAGCCAGCAAAGCATTGCTTTTATAGTAGATGAGATTCTAGGAGAACAGGAAATCGTTGCAAAATCGTTAGGAAATCAAATTCGCAGATTGCCTTATATCCAGGGAGCCTCTATTTTAGGAAAAGGAGAAGTGATATTGATTTTGAATATTGCGTCTCTTGTTCATTACAGTCGTTCTGCTCAAAACCAATCCCAGCTTCAGAAGGTAGAGAAAAAAATAGTAGAAAAGAAAAAACGCAAGGTATTGGTTGTGGACGATTCAGTAACAACACGTAAACTGGAACAAGCGATATTGGAAGCCGCTGGCTATCAGGTAGATGTAGCTGTCCATGGAAAAGATGCTCTGCATAAATTAAAAAGCTCTATATGGGATATTGTAGTTACAGATATCCAGATGCCTATAATGGATGGCTTTGAACTTACTAAAAGCATTCGAGAAAATACAGAATGGAAAAAAATGCCTATTATTGTGGTGAGTGCATTAGATAAAGAAGAACACAAGAAACTCGCCTTCAACAATGGCGCACAAGGCTATATTACAAAAGGCCAGTTCAACCAGGAAAACCTGATTTCCATGATTGAAAACCTTTGTGCATAGA
>CALKWO010000088.1 GCA_938003875.1 uncultured bacterium | reverse complement strand
GCCCGTAAAATGGAAAATTCAAAATTCCCTTCCTAGAAGCAGCGGAATGTAGGTTAAAGCAAGATGTAGAGCTATAATATCCTGGTATTCATCACCTTTTCTTCGAGAACTTCCCCGTTTGCCTATTTCAGACGCAATTGTTTCAGTAAATTCCACTTTATTACTCCAATTTGAGAAAGATTTATTTTTTTCTATATTTAAAGGATATCTATTTGGTTTCGGTAATAAAAAAGTTGACCACCTCGGTAAACGAAATTTTGGCCACCCATTTTAGTCTTACAATGCCATAAGACTCAGTATTTATTCCCTGCCAGTTGCCGATTTTAAAGAGAAAGAGAAGAGTAAATAAAATGACTTAGGATTATATAAACTCCATTTCTGTGGTCAATTTTTTGATTACTTTTTTTCTTAAAGTGGTTAAATTTTCGATTACCGAAACCACCATTATACTGAATCTATGAATTTTTTTTATCTTTATAATAAAATGCAATAACAGAAGAAAACCAAAGAATATATGTTTTCCACCTTTAATGATAACAGATGTGAATTCTTCATATATGGCTATGATCTAAGCGTTTCTTAAAGTGCTAAACTGAGTGGAACGATTTTGTACTATCTTTTTTTCCCAAAGACTCCTTTAAAAGATTGCCAGCTTTCTTCTTTGCAAATCACAGTGGAATAAGGGTTGTTTGTAGTAGAGGAAAGAAAAACTGCTTTACACCACTTCTACCCATCCAATAAGTTTGGTCATATAGCTTCGTTTTTCCTGCATCTGGCCTCGATGATTCATCTCTCTCAAGAGCATCGGCTCGAAAACTTCGTGAAGCATGGATTCTCTTATAAGGTATTTCGGGCTGGAAGCGGGGAGTTGGAATATTTTGTCTATTTGTTTCTCCCAGGGGGCGATTCGTTTGCCGTTTTCGTCCGTGGCAAGAATGATTACATGAGATTTGGTTTCGCCCTTTTTCCCCTGGATTTCTACGTACCAGAGTGTAAGGATGCCGATTTTACCATCGTTTGATTTTACAGATATTCCGATTTGTTCTGGAGAAAGATTCTGGTATGTGCGGAGGTAATGAGTCAGTATAGGATGGTCAATCCCTAATAACTGCACATCCTCTCGTTTCAAGCAAAGTTCTCGGTCTATAGTAAAAATAGCTTCTTGCTCTTCACCATTCATCAGGGTAAAGAGATTGCCTCCTTTTTGCAGAAATTTTTTCCCATCCTGGCTGACTGCTGTAGATAAAAACTGGGCAAGCTGATCGAGATCTTCCTGGACATGGAGAAAAGGTTTATAATCGTCCAGGCTAAAACGGTCGAGATTCTGAAATAGTTCGAAAACTACATTTCTTGCTTCCAGAGCATTGGCCATAGCAGTTTCCACCTCCAATCGGGTGCGTTTTAGCTGGGGATCGCTGATTGCTTCCTTGTAAAGTTTTTCATAGTTCAATCTTTCCGAGAGCTGGCCTAAAATTTGGGTACGGAAATCTTCTGCTATGTTTCCCAATTCGTCGAGCCGGCCTAAAGTTTTGGCTATTTCTTTGAGCTTATCGTCCAACAGAAGAAACATCTTTCCTTCTATGGTATCGGAAAGCACCAGATTGTATACCTGGGCTGTGTTTTTTTGCCCATAACGATGGATACGCCCTATTCTTTGTTCTAATTCCATAGGGTTCCAGGGCAAATCAAAATTGAACATGACGCTGGCGAATTGGAGATTGATGCCTTCCCGACCGGCTGCTGTACAAATCAAGACTTTGGGACCTTGAAGATTGCGAAATTTTTTTTCAGCCGCCAGCTTGGCATTGTGATCTCCGCCTTTGAGAATCGCACATCCTTGTCCTGGATAAACAGCCTCAATTTCTCGGTACAGAGATTCCACACTTCCCAGATAGGTGGTGAAGATTACCACTTTTTCTGTCGGATCTTCTCTCCATAATGCTCCCATTGCTTGCAGCAATTTCTGGATTTTAGTCTCTACGCCTTCTGGAAAACATTGTAACAGCTTTTTGATCAGGCTTCGTTCTTCGGGAAGGGCAAATTTTACAGCATAAGAGACAGCCTCTTCTGCATCGGCCATAACAAGCTCGGAAGCATAGCTGCTGCAAGCTTCTCCTAATTCCTCTTCGCTCATATTTTTTAGCAACTTATGCTTTAATTCGGCAAGAATTCGGTCTACTTCCAGTTCGGCAAGTTGTCCTTCCCCCAGGTTATATTCCAGATGGATCAAGCTCCTGGCCTCCCTAAAGCATGCCTCTCGTGCTTCAATATCCAGATTTTGATCGTTCCATAAGCCTTCCTGGATAGTAAGGGAAAGGAGACGGCGTCGCAAAGTCCTCTTAACCGCAGCAAAGCTGGAAGCGGCAATCTTTTGAAAAATGGTCATGACAAAACCCAGAGCCTTGCCCTGATTGCCCTGTTTTTTCGCTAAAGCAAATCCATCTCGCAAGTAATCCACCAGCGCGTGATAGAAAATTCGCTCTTCCTCGGACATAAGAAAGGATTCTGTATGTACCCATCGGCGGGCAAAGACTGTCGAACCATCAGCCCGGCAGGCATCCGCTTTGGTTCGTCGAAAAATGATGCTGTTGAGACGATGGCGATTTTCCACCATATCCTCAGGCGAAGTAAAAAGAGTTGGATCAAGAAGCTGGATCAGCATCCAAAAACGAAAATGGTCTCCCTGATGTGGAGTTGCGGACAGCAAAAGCATATCTCTGGCATGATTGCGAAGAAGTTCGGCCAGTTTATAATTTTGGGTTTTGTAAAGCTTACTACCGCTTTTATAAGCAGTGAGGTGATGGGATTCGTCAAAAACCACCATATCCCAGATGGGTGCTTCTTCCAGATATTTCAAGCGAGACTTGCGCTTGAGCGTATCAATGCTGGCAATCAGAAAGTTATGTTTTTGAAAGGCATTGGACTTACGGTCAGTGACATCTCCTTCGCCACCAAAAATTTCGAAGCCGAGATGAAAGACTTCGTTCAATTCCCGATGCCAGTTATTCACGAGCCCTGCAGGAACTACCATAAGTGCTCGTTTTAGCTCCCCGCGGCTGGCCAGCTCACGAAGGATTAGCGCAGTTTCTATAGTTTTTCCCAATCCCACTTCGTCGGCAATCAAAAACTGCCTTGGTGAAGCGGTAGCCACCCGGTGGGTAATCACCACTTGATGGGGAAGCAGGTCTATTCTGGCCGCAGTCATTGCGGAAGTACTTGCCAGCAAAGGCAGCACATGAGCCTGGTAGCAAAGCCAAGCTTTGATTATGCGCTCCGGCGATGAGCTTAGGTGACGTAGTATCCGTTCGGAGCGGCCTAAAACAAGAGTAACGGCAGAGGCTGGCACCTGTCTTTCGCCACTACCAAAAAAGACCAGGAGAAAACCATCGGCAGGTACGGAAACCACAATTCCTTCCCCATAATCAGGATGGGTAATCCGCTGGCCAGGAGACAAAGTAAGAGGGACTTCCATATTTAATGTCCGTAAAAATCAAGATTTTAAGATGGAAATAGGTTCAAATTTAGCGATTGCATCTAATGCTCTTCTGAGACTTGGTGAATTCTCCATGGCAATGGAAGGATTCCAAAACTTATCGACAAAAAGCATCAGGCGGTTGTTGTAGTTTCTGCCTTGAGTGGCAGTGCTTTTGGGATACGGGACAATATCTTCCCGTAAATCCCGTTGAGAACTTTTTCCAACAAGCGAGATCAAGCACTTCTTGGCATCTTCCCTTGCTTCAATATTTTGAGGTATAAGGTCTGCTGAAATCCCTGCAAACTTAGCAAATGCTTTATGATGAGCAAGAAGCCAGGCTTCTACCTCTCTTACCGCAATGCGAAAAATCAGATTGGGATGTTTTGGGCAAGACAACCAGTCCTGGATCAAAACTGGCGGACATTCCGTTGTATCCAGGTCTGTCAGCAATAAAAAGGGCGTTATCTTTGCGGCATGATTGAATGCACTCACTTGTTTTTTTAAATACCCAAAGCCTTCTTTCATAAAACATCTTTGAACAATATATTCTCGGCCCGAAGACTTTAACATTTTGCGCAAAACAGCTTCACTCAAAACGTCCTCAACGGCAAGATTGATATAGATAGGTGGCATTCTTTAAAAAACTCCATTTTGATGGATATCGGGCGGCTCAGTATATGGTACAATAATGTCGGCGATACTGGATCCGCATTCTAATAAAGCCCGCACTTCTTCAATATCCGATATCTTGCGGATCTGAGTGCCTTCCTTCGTTGGAGTGAGTAACAACACTTCTTCTCCACCGATCCCTTTATCTGAAAGCAAATCAGCACTATGTGTGCTTAAGATAACCTGTCTTTTCTCTGGATGTTGAAAACAATGTAGAATCGGAGCCAATTTTTTTATAATGCTGATATGCAAGGAAAGTTCAGGTTCTTCTAAGAGCAATAGAAATTTTCCTTCCATCAAGGCCCAGAATAAACCTATCAAACGTAATGTTCCATCCGAGAATTGATCTTCTCGCTGTCTGGCTCCACGCGCTCGCCAGTGTTCATAAACAGCTTCCAAATGGGCGATTCCATGCTCATCTCTTGTATCGAAGAGCTGTTTGAATTGGGGAACCACCTTTTGTAAGGCTTTTTCTATCTTTTTGAGTCGTGCCCGACGTGTTCTCTCCGGGGTTTGGGTAATTCGTTCGAGAAAATTTCGGCCAAAGGGATCATCGGGAATGATTGTTCCTGAAAAGGCCGATGGATGGCGAAGCAATTGAGGAACAAGGTGCAAATAGAGGACAGATTGAAAAAAAGCGGCTATTTCCCGAAATTTTTCATTGGCATTGATTTGTTCCAAATGAGTCTGGGTCAAGCGTAACTTATCTTTTTTGTCATCTTTATTGGGGCGATCCAGTAATAAAGTATCACCTTCCCATACTCGTTCGTACGATAGATGAGGCTGGCGGTAGCCACGCACTTCTTGTTTTATACCTATTTCGTATTTCCAGGCGGGAACGGTACCATTTCCTTCAGCCAGAGAAACAGATATAGCAACATCAGGATTCTGCCTTGCAGCCAGACATCTTACTTTGGATAAACCGCCCCTGTCCTGTAAGGATTTTTGCAAACCGCCGCCTGCTTTGACGATATCACGCAAGAAACGAAAGACATCTAAAAAGTTGGATTTTCCGCACGCATTGGGTCCAACCAGAAAAACGCGCTCGCCCAGAGATACATCCGCTGCTGGGAAATTGCGCCAGTTTTTTAAGGCAATATGAGACAAGATCATGCTGAATTCTCCGTATATCAAATGAAATTTTGCTTCCTGTACGGGCTAAGAAATCCTGGGATGGTATAACCCTGTCCATCCATCGGATTTAGAGGCGGGCTGACGATGATCCCTGCAAAGAATCCGCCGGACATCTTTCTCTGCCCCATTCCAAAGCCCCCTGCTCAATGCAATTCTGCTTTCCTTATATTCTCCGGCGCATCGCCAAAGATAAGTCTCTTCTGATGTCTGATATTCCAGACGAGAGACAGCTTCCGGCAGCCAGAAAATTAAAGCGGCCTGCCGTTCGTATTCTTCCTGAAAAGACAAAAGAACCTGGTACAGTTCTTGTTCCAGCCATTCCACGGCTTCTTCGGGAGATAAGGCATCCAGACAGGCATCCAACCCTGCAACCACGAGGGCACTTCCCCCTGAGCAGGGCAAGTCTTGAGGCCAACCACTGCCGGCCATCTGGAAAAACTGCCGCATGCTGAGAATTTCCGTAGCTTTGGCGATTTTGCTAAGAGAGGAAGTATCCCATAAAAGAGAAATCCCGCTTCGGGTCCAGGTATCATCCAGCATAGATTTTTCCATTTTATTCTACCTCCAGATCGAAAAATTTCATTTGCTCCATTACCTCCTTTTTGTTTTGCTCCATCCATCTCGCATAGAGGCGGTTTGCTCTGTCAGCGGCGACTTTGATCTCCTCGCTCATGCCGTGTTTGCTCATCCATTCGAAGATGGCGGGCAGTGCTGGATGGAGCTTGAAGTGATGGTTGTCCAGATTTTCTTTCATATTGATGCCGCTTTCCTCCAGGCATGCGCCAATGAAAAAGCCGGCCTGGTCGTAGTCTCTCAGCATTCCCTTGCGGGGCTTTCCCTTATAAGATTGCGCAATTTCAAGCAAGGGAACCGAAACGAAGATTTTCTTAATCTCGCGACACCATCCCATCGCTACAAAGTCGTCGGGAGCGATTCCTGTTCCGCGCAGAAATTTTTGCATCTGGTCACGAGGAACAGCATCAATCTTGTCGAAAAGGCGCAAGAACTGGCGGGTGAGCGGTTCGGCTTCTCTCGGTGGCACTTCCGAGCCAAGCGTCAGCTCATCATCCAGAATTTGGTTGATGCCGAGCATTGCTTCCTTTACCTCCATCTTCCGCCCTTTTTCGAGATAAACCTCGCCATAGTGGCGGGAATAGTATTCGAGTGCCTTACCACGTTTGATCACCTTCAAATCGGCATCTGGCAGACCCGAATTATGGTGGTTGTCCAGAATTCCCTTGATCTGGCGCAAGTCCTCCACGATCTGCCGACGCATCCCTGCCCAGCTTAAAGGCTTGGGATTGGCAATGCGCTTACGGCATACATGGATGATGTCGTACTCGATTTTTTGCGAACCAAATTCACCTTCGCCTTTGGTTTCGTCACTGCGGATAGGATAAGCTGCAACCAGGTAAAAACCTGCCTGGAAAAGGCTTTCCAAAACGGCCAGCCATGGTTCGTCCTCGCTATGGTGGAAGGTAAAGGCCAGCATGCCGGCCGATTTCAGGATACGGTGCGCTTCCCGCCAGCAGGCAGTAAGGAGTTTTTGATAGAACTCGTCCGGATTTTCTGGATGGCGAGCTTTGTTAGCAACGGTTTCCAAAGCTTTGGGTGTGTATTCGGTGGGAAAAAAGTCTGGATAGCGATTTTTCAGGGCAAGCCGCAGCCACACATAGAAAAAGTCGGAAAGCTCCGCATACTGAACATTATCGCCAAAAGGCGGATCGGTGATGACAAGGTCGAAACAGGCATCTTGATGGCAGGAAAGTTCCGAGGAAGAGACACATTCTAACTGACAGGGAAAAACGGAATCTTTTGTTAAAACCTTGCCGCTCTTTCCGGAAAACTGATCCACGAGAGCAGAAAAGTTCGTTCTTAGATTTTTCGGAGAAACAATTTCCCAGGGGGATGCAGCCCATGCTAAAGTTTCTTGCAGTCCCTCCATGCAGGATTTCCAGTTCCCTCGGCCCAAATCGCCAAAGGCGGAGTTTTCGATTGCTATTGCTTTTGGATGATAGTTGTTGTTGCTAAAGAAAGGCTCCAAAGTATCACGTTGGATATTCCAAAAACAAAACATATTCTGGTTGCGCAGGTATTGTTGAAACGCCCCCAGCACAAACTCGCGGATTGGCCAGCCAAAGTCCCCGCCCTGGACGATGGTTTTTAGCATCCGACTTAGTATAAGAAGCTGTCGAGGGTGAAACATCTTCCACCAGTGAGTAAAGCCATGAGCAGGCAAAGGGTCTCTTTGATGTGTTACATGAGCAAAAGGGATTTCGCTTTTGGGGTAGAATTCTTTCAGTTCGGTTGTTTTTTGATTTTCCCATTCTTTCTCGATTTTATAAAAAATATTGGGATCCACTGGGACAGAGAAAAAACGGCCACAGTACGGAATTCCTTCTTTATCGCATTGGGGACAAAATCCCTGGATAGCATACGCTGCTACAGGCGCAGTTTTTTGACTTTTTTCCAGGATTCTTTTGGTTTTCTGTCGTGTGCCGCAGACAGTGCAGACCAGCTCTCCGCCTCTTGGCACATTCCCACCCTTTTCGCTGGTGGCAAAAGTTATCCCCGTTTCTGGGCAAGTTACCTGGTCGGGTAGTTTTCCGCGCACTTCGAGAAGGCGGAGTGACGAAGCCCTGACGCTGTTCCAGGCATCGGTGGATTCCGGCGAATCGCCCGCACTGCCGCCATATTCACTACCGTCCGGAGCTTTTCCGGGAGATCCTTTGAGCCACTGAGGATGGATGAGGAGAGTGAGTTCGATCTTTTTGTTCCTGGCCTTTCCTGTATCCTCAGGAAAGGCTTGGACATGGTTACAATGAGGGCAGGTAACCTGGTGGTCGGCGGTCAAAATCGAGTAAGGAGATTCTCCCTGAGCGAGGATCAAGGGTACTCCCGGGGCCATGCGGGCTTCGGCCTGTTCTATATCGAAAGACTTTTGGCATTCGGGGCAGGAACAGCTCCAGGCTTTGACTGTCAACTGTTTTACGGCAATCACAGGAGAGCTGACAATCGGGGTGCGGTGGCCGCAGCCTGTGACCTGACAAGGGCCATGTTTGACCCAAAAGGTGTAGATGATCTCCGGTCCTTCGTAGCGATACTTTTTTCGCTCTTCGCAGGACAACGCACAGGGGTCGAAATCGTTGTCCATAACCTCTTCCGTTGCCACGCTAATCCATTTACCCTTGTGACCGCGCGGGCAGTCGCAGGCATAAAACGGCATAATCTGTGGCTTTAGTTCGGCTTCGAGAAAATCGCAAAATTTTTGCAATTCTTTGGGATCAACCTGCGCCAGTTCATTTTTCACGATGAGCCAGGCAACCGGATTGAGATCGTTGCCATGCATCTGCATTCCCAGACGAGAGCCTTCTACCAGAGTGGTCCCGCCGCCCATAAAAATATCGGCTACACGAAGATGGCTCAGTGTGCCTTTTTTCTGATGGTTGGCATAATAGACTTCCCACACTTTTTTGGCAGCCTCCCCTTGATCTTTTGGTGCTTTCATCGCTGCGGCAAGCAATATGGAGCGAAAAATGCTAGATCGGCGGCGTGCCCACCATTTGGACATTTGATAGATTGGCTTTCCAGCATTTCCTTCAATTATGGCTACATTATTGACAGGGATGATAGGAAAATCTACCTCCAAGCAAGTTTTAGGCCGTTGTGGATTGGAAAAATCTACCGTTTCGACAGCTACTTCCCTGCCTGCTCCTACCGCCTGGCTGATTTGCTCTGCGATGTCTGCTTTTTTACTTGTCTTTTTCTCTTTTGCCATACTGGTTCTTTCTTTATTTGGGTCTTACCGCGAAAGTTCGATAAAAGGAATAGCCACTTCCATAAGGGAAAGGCCGCCATGGGTAAGGGTTGGATAACCTCCTGCGCTTTTCCATTTTCTTCTGCCTAAAACGAAATGGCAAGGGCCTTGGCTGGTCGTAAGCTGCAACTCGATGGGAGGAACCCACTCGCCTTGCGGAGCATCGCCAGGGGAAAAACGTCCGCTCTTGAACCATTTTTTCAGATGAGTCACTTCTGCCTCGCCCGTAGTGTCAGGAAAAAATCCGCTTGCAGCATAACCATGATCGCTTGTAATCAAGAGACGGCGTCCTGTAGTCAGCCGATGAATCCACTGCCAGAAATCTTCGCTTCCGAGACTTTCTTTCGCTTCTCTGGTTATTTTTTCCAAGCCCTGTCCTGGGGAAGAAAGATCATGGAGACGAAAATCAGGCCAGCCGTGCCAAAAGAAGATATAGGGAGAAGCTCCCACCATTTCAATACATTCTCGCCAGGGTACTTCCGTACATTCGGTAGTGGCTCCATGCAATTTGTGAGCTGATCCCGCTCCGTTATTTTGCAAAATAGAACGCTGAGATAGATGCAAAGCATTGGCAAAAGATGTGGTATCGGGCGGCAATTCTGCTCCGCAAACCCTGGCCGCATGGACATGATACCCATGTTTTTGGACTCCAGCCAGTATCCAGGGAACCTCGCGCAAAGACAATCCGTCGAGAAGCAAAACTGCCTTTCCTTGCGGGTGGCGATCCCAAAACGAAAGAATCTCTGCGCTGGCGTGAGGAACGCTTGTATCATAAGCAGACCAGAGATCCCAGCAGGCATGGGAAAGAAGCAATTCGATAGCTTCGATGCTGCGTTCTCGTCGCACTACTTCGGCAATGGGGTCATGGACCAGGATGGGAGAAGAAAATTTTTCCCACAAAAAGGCAAAAATTTCTTGCCAGGCAGCTTGCGGATCTTTTTTTAAAAGACTTTTCATCCATGTGCATGCGGTTTGCATCAGTCTCTCTCCTCTTTTTCTAACTCCAGATCATAAATCATGCTTTCTGGCAATTTTTTCAAAAGCTCTTGCAATTGAGCACCTGTCATGCCTGCAATGTGGAAGCGCACATTGATTATTTGAGAAGCCGGGCCAATCCCTAAATTCTCGATTTTGCCGAGAAGATTCAGGGCTGAGGTGGGTTTGATCTGGCAAAACCTTGTTTTTCGCTCTTTTTGTGTTCCAGGCTCGAAAATGTTGCATGGCGGCTTTTCTGCTGGAATCACGGGTGGTTTTCCAGAAAGACTAGAGACAGAGTATACATTATTTTTTTCTCCTGCTTCCACTTTATCATATAACTCTGATGTGGAGCCAAGAGGTTTGGGCTTCAGAATGATCGTTTCCTCCAGATGCTTACCTGTCCCCAATTTTCCTTTCATCCTGCTCCAGGCTTCCTCTGGCGATTCTCCCGGCTTGATTTGCAAAAGTTCCATGCCTCTAAGATTCAGAGCAATAGCACCTTCGGCACACAGATAGAGGACTTTCTCTTTGAACTCCACTTCCCCTAGCCAGGGAATGCATTCCTGGTTACCGGTTCGAGGCTCTTGCAACTCGCTCAGGAGCTTCCCCACCGAATCGCTTCGTTCAGCAAAGGCGTTTACCAGAGCTTCGAACTCCTCGGGAATAAACAAATCACGATTGATGATTTCCTCCATAGCAAAGAGAATGGGTTTGCGGGTGTCCCGATGGGGATGCAGATGAAACTCGCATTTAGCAGGTTCAGAAAAATTCCATTTTTTCAAAACGGCAAACTGAGTAAAAAGGTGTTTGATTTTATCGCTCAACTCTTTTTGAAATTTCTTATGGAGATTGGCATATTCTTTATCCTGATTTTTCCATTCCTGGGCTTTCAGTACCATTCGCGTAAGCGTGATCAAATCTTTATCGTAGTACACACTTCCATGATCGGGAAAAAGAAAGCGAATGCTATTGCGTTTTTTGGACACATGCTGTTTTAGCCAGATTCCTGTGCTTTCGGCGAGATTTTCCGGGAATTCAGGGATGACGACCACAGGAATACGACTGTCCCATCGATCAGGGCAATCCTCCAGCGATACTTCCGCCCACGGAGAAGTAAACCATGCTTTTGCTAACACAACGACCCGATAGCGTTTGGCAAGCTCCTCCGCTCCGCTGATGACGTACCGAATCTCTTTAGCAAGCTCTTGAATGTCCGAGCCATCTTGAAACAATTTATCGTTTCTGGCAAAAGCTTTTAATTTGGTCTGGGGGTTTTCTTCTTGTTGGAAGACATACCGGGAGCTTAGAAGATGAATATTATAGCTATTGTCTACGATGGTGTTCAGCTCATCCTGGAATGCATTATCGTCTATGGCCTTCTCTTTTGTAATGTCTATTTGCAAAGTAAGAGCGTCCGCCCCGGCAAGTCTGTTCTCATAATCGAGAGAACGCAGCCATAACGCTCCAATGATTTGCTCGGCGTGCGGGCTCGATTTACCACAGGCTTCCTCTACGGCCTGGAGGTTGCGCTGCGCTTTGTCTCTGAGCTTGCGGTGGTACTCGGAGGATACTGAGTCAAGAAGGGAAGCTACTCCGCTTCTATCTTCTACCAAACGAAAATCGGCCGCCGTGATAATGCAGGGGGTCTTCACATGTTGCTTAAATAAATCAGCCAGAATGCGAATCATATCGCGCGTTTCCTGGGCATAGGTAGCAGTAAGAATCTGATCTTCCAGAAGCTGCAAGAGATGCGGGGCATAAGGCCATGTTTCGTAAAATTCTGCACGATGCCGATCTTGTTCGGCGGAAGAGATATTGAATAGACGAAAGTATTCCTGAAGATGAGGAGACACAGCCTTCTGAATATAGCATAAGGGCATCTGGCTGCGGTTTTCAAAAAGGCGGTGCAGCAGCAATCTCTGCCGATCTCGTTTGGCATAAGGGCCTTTGAAGTCTAGCAAAACGGGATTGATCCGATGGATCTGTTGGTAGGCTTCCGAATCTCCATTTCGAATCGAAACGACCAATACTAGAATATTGGGATTTTTTTCGGAAATTTCGGAGAGAAGCTGGATAAAATTAAACGCCCAGTTTCGCCAGGGATACTGTTTGGTATTGGTCAACCCATCATACCATGTCTGAAATTCGTCCAGGATAAGGACAGAGGGCTGCGCCTGAAACATCTCTACCAGCAAGTTATAACTGGGGACAGTAGGTTTCTTATCGCCCATACCTTCCCATTTCCCTTTGATATATTGGCCTTGCGGGTGTTTTTCAAACAAAAGATCCCATAAAAATTTGTATTCCTGGTGGTGAAGGCTTTCGGCAATGATATGCAAATTCGAACGCAGGCGCAGAGTCTGGATATGGGGATTTGCCAAAAGCGAACTCCATCTCTCCAACCAGTCCAATGCTTCTTTAGAATTTTTCATAACATGGTAAAGAGCAGCCATCAAATGGGACTTTCCCTGACCGCGCTCTCCCAATAAGACAACCGGATGGGATTGACCAGGCCCCGTTGCCTCGATTAGCCGTATCAAGTCATTGCTCGGATATGTGATATTCAAAAAATCTTCCGCTGGCCTTTCCAGCGCACCAGTGTGGGAAGAATTGACGAAATCAATCGTAGTGCCTTTCAGCCGCTTTCCCCGAAATTCCTCTCTCAACAACAATTCCATACTATTTCTCTTCTTCAGAAATTATTTGGTATTCTATGCCAAAAAATACAATAAAAATATCTTAGAATAACTACTAATTACTAATAAAAACAATTACCTATCCAGATTTTATCAATAATTTTTATCAAAGCAATTTTATTCAGCGATGAAGAATGAAAATTTTTAAACTATTTGGCTTTTCCCCTCAGTACTTCTTTTCCAATTTGTCTGGTAGAGTCCTGCTGTTTTTTATAGATAAAGGAAAAAACCCTCGCACACCCTCGCACAATCATCTATCTCTTTGAAATATTTAGGCTTAACTATGCGAGGGTCAGGAAATGAACCCTCGCATACCTTCGCATACCCTCGCAATTGTTTTTAGTGAGGTTTGGGCAGTCCATAGTTTTTTTATAAATGAAGGAAAAAACCCTCGCATACCCGGCATCGGTCCAAAACGGTGTAGAATTCGTTTGACAATTGTAAAGTTGACAGAGT
>CALKWO010000087.1 GCA_938003875.1 uncultured bacterium | reverse complement strand
AAAGTGATGTAATGATTTTGAAGGTATTTGAGGGGTAATGACCTCAACGGGATTTGGACCCGTGTTGCAGGGTTGAAAACCCTGTGTCCTGAACCTGGCTAGACGATGAGGCCATCTTTTATTTATGACGGTCTAATTATATCTTTTTTCGGAAAAAAGTCAAGTTTTTTTTGAAAAAAAACATTAGAAGCTTAAATTTTTTTCTAGTTTCATATTTCAAAAACGATAACATAAAAATTGCTTGACAACAAAAAAAAGGATGCTAAAATGCTTGATTAAGGAGTAAATTCAAGAAATTAGCCCTTTTAGATACCTTTAGAATTTTTTTTTATAAAGCATCAAAAATGATTTTTTTTACTTTTAAGAAAGGTGCTAGTATGAAAGCTAGGTATGTGTCGTGGATGGGAGGAATACTGATTCTGGGACTAACAATCACAGGATGTCAAACTTCTGCACCTGTACAAAAAGAAAAACCTGAAGAAAAAATTTTAGCAGAAAAGGCAAAAGAAGAAAGTCCAAAAGAAGAGCAACAAATTTTGCTATCCGAAGGAGATAGCAGCAAAGAAAAAGAAGCGCAGGAAAAAATCCAGAATGCTATAGAGAATCAAGAAAAAATTAGCCAAAAAAAAGAATCCTTGATTCAGCACCTTCTTAAGACTGCCGAGTCTAAGATTGCACAGTATGAATACAACGCTGCTAAAGACATACTGGATCAAGCACTCCAGTTGGACCCAAGTCATACAAAAGCCATACAACTGAGAAATCTTGTAGGGACTTTCCTTGGCGAACAGACAGCTAAAACAACAACAATTCATGATATGTATGTCAATGAAGTCAAGGTCAAAGTAGAACAGGCCAAGCTAGAGGCAAGAAATCACCATAAGCAAGGGTTGGAAGCCTTTGAAAAGAAAGATTACGAACGCTCTATTCGAGAATTCGAGGCAGCCCTGGAAATTATCAAATGGGCCCCTTACCAATTGGGAATGGATTCTTTGAAAAAAGAAGCTGAAGTCAAAATCAAGGAAGCAAAGGATTCCAGAGATAAATGGGCGGCCATTCAGAAAGAAACCAGAATGAAGGAAGCCCAGAAAAAAGCAGAGCTTTTAGAATCTAAGCAGCAGGCACAGAGATCGAACCAGATTCGAATTCTTCTAGCAAGAGCTACAGAATTCTATACAAGACAGAAATATGATAAAGCAGAAAACATGGTTGAGCAGGTATTTAAAATAGACCCTGCCAACAAGGTTGCCAAACGATTGCTGGAAGACATAAAAGATGCAGGACATTCCTATGTCGCAGCAAAAACATTGGAAAAAAGGATGGAAGAATGGAAGCGTTTCCTGGAGGAAATGAGAGATAGTACAATTCCTCTTAGCGATTTGATCCAATATCCTGATAAAGACTATTGGCATAATACCATCAATAAAAGAAAAACAAAAACAGAACTAGGGGCTGATAAAAAACAGTCGGATCAGGAAGAATCTTCTGCTATTCGTACTATCAAGACAAAGCTTCAGACTTTGCCTATCACTCTGAATTTTAACGAAACGCCCTTCCAGGATGTGATTCGCTATATACAGACAATGGCAGAAATGAACATTGTCGTAGATCCTAAAATCATCCAAAAATTTGAAATCGAAGGGACAAAAGTCAACCTTCAGGTAACAGATTTGAAATTGCAGGATGCCCTCAATATACTTCTGCAATTCCATGATCTTGTATACTTGTTCAAAGATGATGTTCTCTTCATTACGTCTAAAAAATCCGACCTGGCTCGCGGAAAGGCAGTGCCTTTCCTTCATGATATTCGCGATCTAACAGGCCAGATCAAAGATTTCCCTGGCCCTAAGATCAAACTCCTTCCCTCTAAGCAAGACGATAGCGGTGGAGCAAAATTCGAAGAGACTCCAGGTGGTGTCCAAGCTGTTCTTACAGGAGAAAAGCTCACAGAATTGATTAAAGCAAGCGTTGAGCCAGAATCCTGGGATAAAGAGCAATACTCTATTGCTGAAACTTCAGGACAACTCCTTGTCGTTCACACAGAAGATGTGCAAGAACAAATCAGAACCTTGCTCAATGATATGCGCCGTTTTTCTGGTATGATGGTAGCCATTGAAGCGAGATTCCTCGAAGTTACAGATGATTTTCTGGAACACGTCGGTGTTGACTGGAGAGGTATTGGCGAAGAAGAGATCAATACCAATGCTAAGACCAATGCGGTCATGAATGCTTTGGGTGATACAAGCACAAACAACTCGGCTACTGGAACGACTCTTTTCGATAATAGTGGTTCTACCAATACCATTGCTCCTTCTGCAGGCGCATTTTTCCGACAGAGCGTTCAGAACAGAACCAATGCAAACAATGATGCTACCGAACGAGGCAATTTTGATATGCGTGCCAGAACAGAGCATGTAGACGATACTGGCTTTGGTGGCAAAAGATTGAAAAAAACAGGTGGTCTTGCAGTTCAATTGGCGACTTTGGACGATACTCAGCTCAGTGCTGTTTTGTGGTTCATCAAAAAAACAGGCAGAGCCCAAACCTTGATGGCTCCCAGGTTGACTGCTTTCAATACACAGCGAGCAAACCTCACTGTTGTAGAACAGACAGCATATATTAAAGATTTCGATGTTCAGGTAGCTCAATCTGCTTATATTGCAGACCCTGTAGTAGGAACAATACAGTCAGGTATAGTGATGGATGTAAGACCCATTGTTTCTAATGATAAAAAATACATCACTCTGGAGCTAAGACCGACTATTGCATCCCTGGAAGCTCTGGATGATTTTGAAACTTCTCTTGGTTCGGCGAGAAAAGTCAGATTCCAGGTGCCTATTTTGAGATTACAAAGTGTAGAGACTACAGTAAGAATACCAGATCAGGGTACTTTGCTTCTGGGTGGCTTGAAAAGTGCTACCAACATTGACCAAAAACTGGATATTCCTATTTTGGGCAACATTCCAGTGCTGAGCTTTTTCTTCTCTCAAAGAAGCAAGCTAGATGAAAAGGAAGAAATTCTGATCCTCATCAAGGCTAAAATCATTGATCTGGAAGAAGAAGAAGAAAATGCTGTAGGTACCAGAAAATAATTTTTTTAAATTTATAAATTTAAATTATAGAAAACCACGCTTTAGGCGTGGTTTTCTCATTTCAGGATGATACCTTGGGAACAAAGGAAAATATTCCACTTCAAGCTATTTTTTTTGATCTGGATGATACTCTTTGTGCGACATCCCAATTTAGCACGCAAGCAAGGCTCGATGCCCTTAAGGCAATGGTAAAAATTGGGTTAAAGATGGATATAGAATCCCTCACAGCAGAGCTAAAAGAGCTTATCGAGGAGTTTACAAGCAATTATTCTCAGCATTTTGATAAACTTCTATTGCGGATACCAGAATCTTCTTATCATGGTATAAACAAAGCCATTCTGGTTGCAGCAGCAGTAGCAGCATACCATGATGCCAAGCATAACTACCTAAAGCCTTATCCTGATGTGCTGGATTTTTTAAAGTATATTGAAACTTTACCTATGCTTAAAGGTATCATCACAGATGGATTAGAAGTCAAGCAGGCAGAAAAATTGATTCGATTAGGAATATACACCTATTTTCATCCGCAAGCCATCTTTATTTCAGACCAGATAGGTTTTTCTAAAATAAATCATAAAGCCTATATTCATATATGTAAATCTTTAGGTCTTATTCCACAAAAGACCATGTATATAGGCGATCATCCACAAAAAGATATTGATTCTGCCAATCAGGCTGGCCTGATTTCTGTACGAATACGAAGAGAAGGAAAATATAAAAATTTAGAAAGCAAGACCAAAGCTCGCCATGAAGTCGAGAGTTTAGAAGAACTAAAAGAGATATTGGAACGAGACTATAGATTAAAAGGATAAAGGGATGTGGAGATCTATATTTTGCATAGCATTTATTTTTTTTATAGCATGCGACAGATCTGTAACAGAAAAACAAGGTACAGGTAAACTATATATAGTAACGACCACAAGCATGATTGCGGATGCAGTTTTGAATATAGGCGGGGATCGTGTGCAAGTGGATGCTTTGATGGGCCCAGGAGTCGACCCTCACCTATACAAAGCTACGGCATCAGATACAGTAAAGCTTTCCAAGGCTGAAATTATTTTTTACAATGGGCTGCATCTCGAAGGGAAAATGGGGGATATTCTGGAAAAACTCGAAGAGAGAAAGCCTGTATATGCGATTGCTGATGCTATTTCTAGAGATATGCTACGTTCTGTTGGACCAGAAATCTATGACCCCCATATCTGGTTTGATATTGCTTTATGGGATAAAGCAGTAAAAAAGATTGCAGACGATCTTGCTATAGCAGATTCTAAAAATTCTGCCTTTTATGAGGAAAGATGTAAAAAATACAGAGAAGAGCTTCGAGAGCTTCATGAATGGACGATCTCCCAAATCGAGAGCATTGAAAAAGATAAACGGGTTCTTGTAACAGCTCATGATGCTTTTGGCTATTTTGGTGAAGCCTATGGGATGAAAGTGGTTGGTTTACAAGGCATAAGTACTTCAGCAGAATATGGTGTTAAAGACGTAGAGAAAGTCATTGCCCTTTTAGTAGGGAAAAAAATTCAGGCCATCTTTGTAGAATCTTCCGTCCCTGCTAAAACGCTAGAGTCTGTTCTGGCTGGATGCAAAAACCAAAATCATGAAGTCAAAATCGGAGGCTCTCTTTTTTCTGATGCTATGGGAGATGCAGGAACGCCAGAAGGAACCTACATCGGCATGGTAAAACACAATGTTAATACTATTGTCAAGGCTTTATCGGAATAATTGTATTGGTCAAAATGATCCTGTGCAAAATGAGTAGTGCTATGGCAATAGCATCTACTCCATTTTGCGGTTCTAGCATACTTTTAAAGAAGGTACTATTTATATCTTCCTTGAAATATGTTCCTGTATAGGAAATTATAGTTTTGTCGTAATCGTAATCTTTATCGTAATCTTTATCTTTATCAATGCTCATAGAGGATAAGGATTAAGATAACGATTACGATTAAGATAACGATTAAGATTACAGCTTACGCACGGGAAAGATTGCCTCCGAAGGAGGCTAACTTGCTGTATAGGAAATTATAGTTTTGTCGTAATCGTAATCTTTATCGTAAT
>CALKWO010000086.1 GCA_938003875.1 uncultured bacterium | reverse complement strand
TACAAAAGTCTTTTGTGAAAAGAATCATACATTTTTACCTGAATTTCAATCAGAAACTGCTCGCCTTTATCATTCTTGGCCTTAATATCCACAATGCTTAGCTTATCTCCGAGGAAATCCTGGATATTATAGGGATTGAGGATTTCAATCTCTACGACCTTAGATTCATTGCCTTCTTCCAATGCTGCATTGATTATGGAAAGAAGCATGTCTTTGTTTTCTTCCACAGCAAACAATCGCTTAAAAACACAATCCACCCAGGGATAAATACCTGTCCCCATTGTTTTTCCTTTCCAGAAAAGACCATTGTTCAACATCGAAAAATTTACTATAGTGTACCATAGAGATAATAAAAAGACAATACCCGACCAGATTAGTGTACCTTACAATTCATAGGAGAAGGGGCATCGAGGCGTTGGATTATGCGTGGCTGGGCTTTGAGTATGCCGTTCATCAAGGTTTGCCAGGCAATTTGATGATGGAAACGAACTAGTGCATAGCGTTCGGCTATGTATTTCTCTCTTGTCGTCTCGTATTCTGGGTCATAGCATACATGGGAATAACCATTGCATTCCAGACATAGGTTCAAAGCTTCGATGAAGAAATCTACTCTGTAACGGCCTATTTTGTAGTTGTGATGCAGGCCTAATCCTTCAAAAACCTTGTCAAAGATTTCTTTCCATTGGATTTCGTCTTTGCTAGAGTTGCTGAACAAGAGTGCTGCGTCTCCCAACAGGGTTCGTTTTATCTGGATTCCCATTTCCGTATCCATTCCCAGAATGATCTTCACCGCATTTTCCAGGCTATAGCCATTCATTCGTGTTGCTTTGATGCCCAATCCCTGGATTATCTCCTGGCTCAGGGGGATTGGCTCTATGGTCTTGGCATGCTTTCGCAGGAAGTTGTTCAGGCTATGTTCCGAAACCTTCAGGAACTCCAGGATGTCTTGTTTCGTAGCAATATTATTCTTCACAGAGCATCGAAATCCCCATTCCTGCACCGCAGCCACTGCATCCACATAGTTCTTCTGGGCTGTCTTTTGGATTTCTGGCTTGATTCCACATGCTTCTTTTATCGCTGCATCCAGGGCTGTACGAAGAAGGGCTTTCATTAAAATTACAGATCTTTCACCAATATGACGTTGATTTTCCCTTAAAGAGCGATTAGCCAAGGCTAAGGCATAGGCAGAAATTAATGCTTCAATAGTTTCTGCTGTATAAACGGCTATATTTCTTCCCTTATGAGGACTATTAGAAGCTACTACTTCTACTAAGTTAGGCACCACGCTTAATTCTTTATCTAAAAAAGGTTTAAGCGTTTTTGGAATGCCGTTAAGCACCACGCGTATTAAGGATGGATGGTTCATGTTAAGTAAATTTGCGGTGCCTCTTTCGCTCATGACTGTTTGATTGTCATTCAACACATAACCATCGCAAATGATACCAGGAATCAATTCGACCTGACCATAATAAATCGCTTTTTTTTCTGACATAATGTACTCCTTTATTCTGTAGTTGGAAAGAAATGATAAAATAAAAAAAATCACAAATTCTATTTTCTCCTTGATTTTGCTTTGTCTTTGCTGTATACAATGGCTTATATTTGAAATTGGGCATGTTTTCTTTTGGGAAACATGCTTTTTTTATGGGACAAAGGCAATTATAAACATCTTCCTGGGCTTTGTCCAGAAAAAAAATTTCCCCTATCGCTGCTATAGGCAATAGGGGAAAGAGGCTATTCCTATAGTTCCATAGAATGCTCTCTTTTTTCAGAAGCTTTTCACATGAAAAAGAGAATTAAAAATCCAATGAACAAAGGATCCAGTGTATCATCGTCTCCCAGAACGTACAGCAAAAGCACGTCCGCTGCAGTTATGGACGAGCCAATTCTCAAAGCCTGAGTGAAAGGAAAAGCACAGCGCAGACGAAGAACTATCAATCTCTTCACTCCATACCCATAACCACTGTCTAGGAGATACAAATATAGTGTCTATATTGCATTGTCCCTTCCCCCTTTCATATATCGTGGGCAGCTCTTTTATCTCAGGCATACGCCATCCTGTTCCATATATGGACTTGTCTATGCTATCTACCCAGGCTTTGGCCTCATACCATGTTGTATCTTTATCTGGCCCTATCAGCCATTCCAGATGGGTTTTTGTATCCAGTATAATGCATGATTTCAGTATATTATACCTTGTATTCTTTGATATATTTTTCACCGATTCTTTATTTCTTGCTTCCATTTTTTGCGTATCTTTTTCTATCTTTCTTAATTTTTCTTCTTCTTTTTTCCTTTTCCCCGTTATTACTTTCAAGGCTTCCAGCTTTTTTTTTTCTTCTTCAATCTGTTTTTCCAACTCTTGGCTTATAGAGCTTTTTTTTTCTGGTATGAATACTTCTCTAGACTTTTTTTCCGAAGAAAAAAAACGGGATAAAAAAAAGGGCTTTCCTTTTGTCTTCAGGCTTTCTAAAGCCTCTCTTGCGCTTATAGGGCGGTTTTTACCTTCTTTGGCTAGCATTCTTTCCAGGATCGCCCATTTTTCTTTGGGGATATTTT
>CALKWO010000085.1 GCA_938003875.1 uncultured bacterium | reverse complement strand
GAAGTGGCTGGCGTATGCCTACGAGAAAAGAGCTGCCGACGATATATGAGAAAGGAAAAGGAAAGTGCAACATAGATACGGTGTTTGTATCGCCTAGAGAGTATTTATATGTATGGACTGGAGAGCTAGGAAATGCTAACTGGTGGAAAAGAATATTGGGAGACCCAAGTTCTTCGTCTGCGTGGTCCTTCGACTTTCACGACGGCTGCGAGAATTGGTACGACCGCAGTTTCAGCTACGCCAACCGTGTTTTTGCGGTTCGCGCTGGAAGACGATGATACGCTGGATCCTTTGGTCATTTGATTTTTGATCCTTTGCTAAAAAAAGAAAGACGCAGGGATTGCGCTGGCGGGTGGCTTTTGGGCAGACACGTCATTTTTGGCGCAACCCTGCGGCTACAATCTATTCTGCGTAGATTGGAAAGACGCAGGATTGCGCTCTGTGTCCTCTGTGTTTCTGTGGTAATTTTATTTTCCATTTGTGCCTGTTCGCAGTATAGTATCAAAAAGAGGAAATTATGGTGAAGAGAGTTTGTTTTAAGTGCAATCATGAAAATGAGGTTGTTGCAGGGGTGAATTTTTGTATGGAATGTGGGGAGCGGTTTCCTTTGGTTTCTTTGGAGATTTTGGACAAGGCGTACAAAGAGAAGAATGTTTCGTGTCTGAAAGCTAGAATCCAGAATGAATCGGGGGAGGCGGTGGAATGTTTGGAATGCAGGATGGAGATCGAGGAGAGGTTTGCCCAGATATATTCTTGTGATAATGCAGGGGGGCTTCCTGCGGGGCATAAGAAGGAGTATGTTATTTCTTTTAAGGCTTTGGAGGGTGGAGAGCTAGGGGCTAGTTTGTTTCTGACCTTGTTTTTTGATGCGGAAAGGGCGGAGGTGTACAGGTGTAGTCCTGTTATTCTGAAGGTGGAAAAGGAAGACACCAGGCCAGTGCAGAATATTTTCCATATTGAGCAGAAATTGGAGGCTAGCCAGGCAGGGGATGTGGGGCGAGGCGGGGCAAGTATCCATGTAAACAATATGGCATCCAGGCCTTCTTCCGAGGAAGAAAGATGGTGTCCTGTGTTGCTGCAATACGATAGGGATCTGAGCGAAAAGGCTGCTATGGAAAGAAGAAGGGAATCGCTGGAAGAGAGAAAGAACGCTGTTGTATTGGAATCGGTATGTTCGTCTGGTTTGGACTACTGCTATCTGGAAATACAGGAAAGAGACGAAGTGAGGTATGTGTATCTGATTGCCAGGCCCAATGTTGTTCTGGGACGCTCTACGGATTGCGAGATACAGACCTGCGCTATAAACAGTAAGGGAGAGCCTGCTGTGGAATGGAACAGCCTGATTAGCAAAAAGCATTGCCAGATTCTGTATAGGGGGGATGAGGTGCTGCTCCAGGATATAGGGACGAGCCAGGAACACAACGCCACTATGCTCGGCCTCACAAGGCTAAAACCGCAGGAGACAAAGATTTTGGAGAGCAAGCAAAAAATAAGGATAGGAAGGCTGAATATGACAGCGAAGTTTTTCTTGAATCCTTCCCACCTGGATAAAGAAGGGGAAAAAGCTCTGGAGGCAAATCCTGACGAGCTTTGGCAAAAGTATGGTGGTTATGATAAGCCAGGAAAATATGCTTGCGTGCAGCTTTCGTATTACAACAATCCATACAAATTAGAAGAGTACATTCTTTTATATAAATATGCGCAATGGGGAAGGAAAATAGAGAATCCGATTCCGCTCTTTTGCAATATTCCTGATCTTCTGGGGCAATTTCGCTATCAGAATGGGCGAATCTGGGTAGAAAATCTCTGCCCTGGATATGAAGAGCTTTATGTAAAGGAAGAAAAGCTTATGCCAGGCAAAGCAATGGCTTTGGTTCCGAATATGCAAATCCGAGCCAGAGATATGCATATATTGGTGCGTGTGGAATAGTTCGGGGGGTATTTCACCGCAGAGGCGCAGAGGTCGCGGAGAAATCTTTATAATTTAGGACAATCCGCTTGATTCCATTCTTGAGAAATGGTACATTGAAATTGATCAACAGCCCAACGGTCCATCCGCCTTCAATGGCAATGACTTATAGCGAAAATTGCATTTAATTCTTTTTCTTTATCGTTATCATTATCTTTTTTTGATGATGAAGATGATAACGATAAAGAGAAAGATAACGAATTAATTCCCAAATCTTTCGTAAGCTCTTGGTAATCAATAATCCAGATTTAACATTGTCAAACTAAAGTCCTTTTTCCAATAGCTGAACTCTTACAATAGATTCAGCAGGAAGGATTTCTATATTTCCTTCCAACCGCAGAAAGCCCTCTGCCTCAGAATAGGCATGAATATGGGCAGAGCCATGATAGTCGACTTTTTCTATATGTCCATGAGAGGAGATCTTTACAGGCAGAATTTCTATTCGATCCATCTGTTTCTTTTTTATGTCCCTGGCAAGAGGAGCATGAATCAATATGGGAGAGTAGCTATGCCCCATCATCTTCAACAAAAAGGGACGCACCAAAAGCTCAAAGAGAACAAATCCAGCAGCAGGATTGCCTGACATCCCAAAGGCAAATTTATTTCCTTTTTTACAAAACACAGTAGGTTTTCCTGGCTTTATGGCTATTTTTTCCACCAATAGCTCAAAACCATTGCTCTTGAGAGCATCTGGAACGTAATCAAAATCTCCTGCAGAAACACCTCCAGAGATTAAAATCACATCAGACTGGGATTCTGCCCTGGCAATCGCGCTGCTTATGGCTTCAGGGGAATCTTTGACAATCCCAAAATATTGAGGGGAGCAACCGCATTTCAGGACTTGCGCATAGAACTGGTAGCTATTGCTATTCCTGATTTCTGGTCCTGTGGGCTTGATTTCTGGCTCTACAAGCTCGTTTCCTGTTGCTATTATACCAACGACAGGCTTCTGGGAAACAGGGATATTTTTCATTCCACTGGTTGCCAGCACAGCACAAACGGATGGGGAAATAAAGGTTCCTTTTTGTAAAAGAACATCGCCACACTTACCATCTTCTGCTTTAAATCGTATATTTTTATTTTTCGTAGGTTTATAGATTGTGACTATGCCATTGGCTTCCTGCGTATCTTCGAACATGACCACGCAATCTGCTCCTTCTGGTACCATAGCACCTGTCATGATACGGCTGCATGTTCCAGGCTCGATGTTTTTTGTAGGAGCATAGCCAGCAGCGATTGTCTCTATGACTCTGAGTTGCAGATTCTGATCGCAAAATCTACAAGCATATCCATCCATAGACGACATATTGGCTGGAGGAATATCAACGTCAGAAAGAATATTCTCTGCCAGAATGCGTCCATAAGCATTTTCAAGACTTACATATTCAACGGGTTTGGGAAGTGCATATTCCAATACAAGTTCTAAAGCTTTATCAAAGGAAATCATAAAAATACTTTCTTAAAATTATCAGGGGCATTGCCCCAAAGCTGTTAACAAAAATGTACAAAAATTCAACCCAGGGAACACACCGAAGCGATTTTCTTCGATGAATTTTCCTTTTTGAGGTATAAAAAATTTTAGAATTAAATCTGGAATTCCTAGCAATTTCTTGGTATCATCAGCCTACTTTCTTTTGAGATTATGATTATAAACTATATCTTTTCTGATGTCTAGCTTTCATCCATTCTGATGAAGAGTCATAATTTCGAAATTATAAAAATAGGAAACAGAGAATGCAAATACCTTTTAACCGCCCTTATATCACTGGCAAAGAAATAGACTATATAAAAGATACCTTCCTTCGCGGTAAACTCAGCGGTGATGGATTTTATACAAAACAGGTAAGCCATTTCCTGGAAAATACTTTTTGTATAAAAAAGGTGCTTTTGGTCACATCTTGTAGTGCAGCTCTGGATATGTCTGCAATGCTCCTGAATTTAAAACATGGGGACGAAGTAATCTTGCCTTCGTATACCTTTGTATCTACAGCCAATGCATTTGTCTTAAGAGGTGCTTTGCCTGTCTTTGCGGACATACAAGAGAATACCATGAATATAGATCCACGAGAAATAGAAAAAAAAATCACCCCAAAAACAAAAGCTATCTATGTGGTTCACTATGCAGGGGTATCCTGTGAAATGCAGGAAATCATGCAAGTGGCGAGAAAATATAATATTCCTGTTGTGGAAGATGCTGCGCAAGGCGTAAATTCTATGTATAAGGATCAATATCTTGGGAGCATAGGGGATATCGGCTGTTATAGCTTCCATGAAACCAAAAATTACTCCTGTGGAGAAGGGGGGGCCATCCTGATCAACCAGAGCAATTGGATAGAACGAGCAGAAATTTTAAGGGAAAAAGGCACAAACAGAAGCAAATTTTTCAGGGGAGAAATAGACAAATACACATGGGTCGATATAGGATCATCCTATCTTATATCTGAAATACTTGCTGCTCATCTTTTTGCACAATTGGAACAGATGCAAAACATCCAGCAACTCCGAAAAAATATTTTTGATTTCTATTATGAAAATCTTTTGGATTATGAAAAAAGAGGAAAAATCAGGCTGCCTTCCCTTCCCGAATATTGCCAACAAAACTACCACATGTTCTACATTCGCTTTGAAACAGAAAAGATACGAGATAGAGTTATGAATCAGCTAAAAGCCTCTGGCATTCTCGCTATCTTCCATTATGTCCCCCTTCACCTCTCTGACATGGGGCAAAAGTTTGGATACAAGCAAGGCGATTTGCCAATAACAGAAAAATGTTCCAGCACACTTTTAAGGCTGCCTTTCTACGCTGGTATGGAAAGACGGGATCAAGAGTATATCCTGGAAAAACTACAAAATCTTTTAAACACCGTTTAGTCTGACAATGTTAAATTTGGATCCCTGCTGCTTTGTCCAATACTATTCTACTTTTCTGTAAAACCATGCTTCCTTGTCGGAAAGACGGTTTTCTTTTATCATCTTACGAATTGTGTCTATGTCTGCATCTCTTGGTATTCCAAGCCCTGGTGAGCTTGCGGGGGGGGATGATATTTCCCATTTTGTAGAGAGCTTCTGCGAGATTTTATACAGGGGTATCAGGACAAGGACAAGGGCGATTATGCAGACTAGGGGCAGAAGAAGGAAAGAAAATTTCCCATGAGGTGCTTTTTTTTCCTGAGGACAGCCGTGGATACATCTCTCGCAATAAAGGCAATCCATCCTGGTGGGTTCGGAAAGATAGAAGCAGCAATGGTTCCATTTCCTGGAGGGAGACAGAAGCTTGCTCCATGGTGCTGAGCCTATAAGAGACAGAAATGCCCCTGTCGGGCACAGGTAACGACACCAGAAGCGGAAATAAAATAAAGCAGCGAGTGATACAGTGCCTGCGATCCAGAGTAGATAAGAGTCTGCTGTGCGTGAAAAAATTTCCCCTAAAGGATCAGAGCAAAGGGCATAGTTATCCAGGGAAAGGAAGAAAAACGATACAAGAAAGAATAGGACAAAGTATCTCACAAGACTTGCCTTGTGTATTTGGGATGCTGACGAAGAGGGTTTGGCAGACTGGGGAAGAAAATAGTCCAGCATTTCCTGAAGAGCACCAAAAGGGCAAAGGTATCCACAGTATATATTGCCGAAGATAAGCACGAGAAGAGGGATGCCTGCCATAAGGATAAAAGGAGCATGGAAAGCTATCTGAGGCCAGGATAAAGAAAGAAGGCTTGTGATTTGTGTGGTAGAAAACTGCACATTATAGACAAAGCCTCCCAGTACCAGGCTCGCAAGCAAGAGAAGTAGCCTTCCTCCTCGTCTGACTTTGCGAATCATCACGATTGCCAGAATAAAGGAAATACCCAGATAGATCGCTGAGAGGTCTGTTCCATAATCATGAGAAAGACTGCCTGGAGAAGAAGGGATTTTTCCTAGGACGGATCTGGCAAATTCTTTTCCCGAAATTTTCAGGGAATCCAGCAATGCCCTGGAGCTGACAGTCGCACCTGTGATCACATCCACCCCTGACAATCCCTTTTCTTCCAGAAGATTCTTGCCTCGGAGTCTTTCCGTCCACGGTATCAGAAGGTCAAAATAAGCAGGAGTCTCCTGAGAACGAAGTACCTGGATTCCATATAGATTGCCCTGCGTTCCTATACGTATGGCAAGGTTTATTTTTCCTGCGTAGCCATAGACTTCGGGTGCAAAATCCTGGGAACTCAGGACATACCCTTCTAGTTTACCTGTAGCATCATAAAGCTTGAAATAATGGCATGGCAGCCCACTGGACAAAGTGATTTTGTTTTTTTCCATCCTCATACCCTTTGCCAGTCCAGAGGCTTGATGCTCGGACAAAGAAGGCAAATTTTCGATATAGGCATTCTGGAGGAAATTGGACATAACGATGATGCATAAGGCTATTCCTAAAAGGACATAACCCCACGATTTTCCTGGTGACAGTTTTTTCTCTGTTTGTAAGATTTTTCTAGTAGGAAAGAATGCTTCAGGAAGATTGCTCAAGAGCAGTGCGGATAGAAATACCATCGTCCAATGCGTTCCCAGAACGGGAAGCATAACAAGCGATGTGATGAATCCACCCGCCGCAGCACCAAGATGATCCGACATTTCCAGATAGCTTGCTGCCTTGCCTGTTTCGAGTCCTTTAGCAGAGAGCCGTGTTGCAGCGATGGGGAAATACCCTCCAGCCATACTGCCACATAATGCAAAGGCAATGATGAATTTTCCAAAAGACCATGAATCCAGGGGAACAAGGAAAACTCCCATAAGAACCAGAGCATGCAGCAAGGCTATACCAGGCATCATGTACAGGCTCTTCCCTATTTTCGTTTGCTCTAGCAGCCTCATCCATAAAGCCCCCAGACTCAATCCTGCCATGAAGACAGAAGATACAAAACCCACGTAAAGATAAAGGGAGCCAAAGCGAGTTTGATATAGGTGCATAAGCACGATCATGGAGGCAATGGATACCCAACCTGTGGAAAAGATCAAAAAATTCTCAGGAAAGCTGGATTTCCCTGTGCCTTGTGTTTTCCATCGATAGAAGAAACGCAAAAAGAGAAAAACCAGGATAGGCAAGACAAAAATTTTGATTCCAGCAAGGGCAGCACTCGTGAGAAATCGTGTAGCTGGCAATTGAGACTGTTGCACCAGTAGCAGAAGGTGATACAGAGAAGCAAGGGGCCTTTCGTCCCGATTGAGAAGAAGATTTTCTGGCAACGATACATTTCTATAAGCTTCAAGAACATTCTGCTCTCTTTCAGGCTGATAGAGGGAAGCGAGTGCTGAAGCAGGGTAGAATTCTTCTCCTGGTATATCCAAAAATCGGGCGACCAGCACAGCAGGATCATGCGAAAGAACGCCTTCCTGGGCCACAAGAAACCATGTATCCTCGCCTGGCTTGATGACGATATTGGGAAAAATTTGAAGGAGGGTTTGCCATAGAGATGCCCCGATATTCGCAATCTCTTGCGAAATGACGTTCTCTCCGCCCAGAATACTGATTCCCATAATGCCATTTTTCGTCAGAGCCTCTTTTGCGAGAAGGAAGAACTCATGAGTATAGTAGCGATTAGAAAGGGCAGAAGCAGCACCAGGCATGTCCAGAATGACAAGGTCGAAGCAGGATTTTCGATCTGCCAGCACCGTTCGGACATCTTTTTTTAAGGGAGTAAAACGCCTATCTTTTATCTGGAACTTTGAGGGAAGATGATCTTGCAGATTTTCCAGATAGTCGGTATCTGGATGCACCCACGCTACTTCCTGTATCTGAGGAAGTTTAAGAAATTTACGAGCGACTGCAAGGCCACTTCCCACAAGGAGTACTCTCTGGGCTTTAGGGTTTTGGCATAGATGCAGGGCAGCTATCCGTGCAGCACTTTCCTCTGGCGAGGATTCCATCGAAGATATGTCGCATACACTTCCTTCTCGCACAGCGATCCATGAATTGTGGTGAATTCCATAGAGATATTCGCTTTGAGCTGTCTGAAAATATCCCATATAAGCCTCTTCAGGAAACAGCTTGCTCCATTGCCTGACTCTCAGGGGATGCCCTATAAGCTCGGAAGCTCCGAGAAGCCACGCGAAAAGGAATACAAGAGGCAGCCATATCCTATACAGGCTCTTGTAGAATACGATTCCTATACATAGGAATGCACAGGAAAGAATAAAGGAGATTAGCAAAAATATATCGAAGCCAGTAACCCCCATGACTGGCAGAAGTGTACTGAGCATGCCTCCTGCAACGCCACCTGCCGCTTCCCAAATGTAGACCAGGGAAACGCTGCCTGACTGCCTGGATTCCGCCCATTGGCAGGCTAGAAAGAAGACCCCACCACTGATAAGGCTCAAGGGTGCGTTGAGCGCAAATGCCCAACAGAGCATTTTCAGAATGGGAAAAAGGCTATACGGAGCGATTCCTGCAATGTCTCTGGCATGCAGGATCAGCAACCATTGCAAAAGAAATGCAGGGATATAAGCCAGGGCGAAAAATTCTGCCTTGAGCCTTTTCGCAAGACTTTGCCAGCGATAAAGCCCCCAGGCACTCAGAGCGACCCAGAAAAGCCAGGTAGCGAAAAAAATTCCAACCCCCAGATCATCGCTTTCAAATACAATAAGGAATTCCCGAAAAATTAGCGTTTGGGCTGCCATAGCAAAGATGCCAAAGCTAAATAGAAAGAAATTCTGGGCATATTTCATTTGTCGTCTTCCCCAAAGCCAATAGACTGGAATGTCTCGAAATCGGCATCTTCTTTCCAGGCATCCTGGGGCAAACCAGCCTTAGCAGAAAGATAGGTCAGGGTTTGCTCTATATTCCAGCCCTGTTCTGTCGCCACTTCAGGCAAAAATAAAGCCGAATGGCCTGCTTTTTTCAGGATGATACCATCTGTACCTATCTTTATATCCTGGTAGCCTGGCACGGCCATAGGGGCTGTCAGTACGGAAATTTTGATGGTAATCTCCTGGCATTCCTCCAGGGTCACTGGCTGAAAACGACGGTCGTATAGACCAGATCGGATGGAATTGTATAAAACAGATTTAAACAAAGGCTGAACAGCAAAGACTTCCCCTATGCAGCCTCGGAGATCGAATTTCTTTTTGAGTGTAACGAAAGTAGCAGCAGGTGCTTGTAAAGCGGGTGTCAGCTTGGATATACCCAGGTCTGACAACTCTGGAATCCTGTCATTCTGGATGAAATAGAGCAGACTTTTGCGGGCTATTGTCAAAAGCAGCTTTTTTTCTTCGGCGGTGAGGTTGCCTTCTTTCTTTTGTGGCTGGATTTTAGGCTCTTGTTGCCATGTCCCGCTAAAGGCTATTGTCAGATAGCTTACGCTATTGGTAAAATCCTTCATCAGATTGCCCGAACTCTCTTCATATAGCAATTTTCCATGAGCATTGACAGGAAGCATTTCCAAAAGCAAGGCAATGGGTATCTGCCCGCAGATCGTAGCTCCGCTCTTTTGACAAAATTCAAGGAAAGCCTTGGGATTCACTTCTTTGATAAAGGACATGGCCTGCTCGTTCAGTTGCTTGATTCCTTCTGGAATATCTTTCGTAAAAGGAGTATAGCGATAGTTTGGCCCATAGTGGACGAAATCAGAGCTGATGAGCATAAGAGTGTCCTGATCCATGAGCCCCTTGAGTATGGAGGCGATTTTCTTGATGACTGGATACGAACAATTCCCTGCCACAAGAGGCACGATCAAAGCGTCTTTCTGGCAATATTGCAAAACAGGCATTTGGATGTGGACGCTATGTTCGAGCTGGTCTAATGTGGGGTTGGTGACAAAGACAGAATGCTGCTTCAATTCCTCGATAAAGGCAAGATCCACAGCAATCTCTCCCAGGGGTGTCTGGTAATGTGTTACATTGGGAATCCAGAAAGTATCGTACATAGCAACACGATGGCTAGGGCCAATGATAACAATGCGTTTGTATTTTTTTTTCAAGGACTTGAGCCCATAGGCAGCCGTTTGTCCAGAATATTGGTATCCTGCATGAGGGAGTATCAAGGCTAGGATATTTTCAACAGGAGAAACATTGGCTTTTTCCCAGAAACCCTCTATTTGAGAGCGAAGGGCACTGGCATCGTCAGTATACCAGGTTCCCATCAAGGGAGAACGAAATACTTTCTTGCGAGCAGCAGGTGCCACAGGCACTACTGCTTCTTTTTTGTTGTCCTCTATAGGGCTAGAAGAGGCAGCCTTTCCTGCTTTGCTATCGGCCACAACAGGAGAAGGACTGACCTTTTCCCCTCGTTCGCATCCGTATATGCTGAAGAGAACAAAAAATGCTATAAATATAATGATTTTTTTTCCCATATCATCCTCAATTATATAATTCTTATTCCTTAGTGATGAGAATTAAATACCTATATTCCGCAGCTTGTAAGTGAACTTTTTTGATTTTTAAAGAGAACCACA